>JAYUUE010000091.1:0-5391 GCA_043754785.1 Polymorphobacter sp.
CGTCTACTTCAACCAACCGCTTCTCGCAGCGGCATGAAACCGGCAGCCGCTCCACTTAGCAATCGCGCGAGGCTGTGCAGAGAAACCGAGCCACCTCTGTCGGAAGCCACAATTTTGGTTTGGGTGAAAGCTTGTTGTCAGGGTCATTCACCAAGTTTGTGCTGGCATCGCAGGGCTGTTCGAACGGATCATTCGGCGGTGGTACGGGCGATCCCTTGTCGCTTGGTTATGTCCCAGGTCAATCGCTGACGTTCAACGACAGCAGCTTTCTGAACTTTAGCAATGTGCAACACACCGATCGTTCAATTGCGCTGAGCGCCGTAACCCCTATCTGGGGTCGTCGTTTTCAAGCTGGTTCCATCAACAGTCTGAACGCGAACTCGGCTGGGTTGTTCAGTTCCGATCCGGCTCCGGTTGTGGTTGCTGTCCCCGAACCGGAAGTGTGGGGCATGATGGTCGTAGGCTTTGGCTTGGTTGGTGTGCAGGTTCGCCGCCGCGCCCTTCAGTCAGCTGTCGCCGCCTGATACCATCATTTTGGTGAAAAGGCCTGCTGGTGCATGTGCATCGGCAGGCTTTTTCTTGTCTGCTCGCGTTGCGCGCGGCACAGTTGCAATGATGTCGGACGGCCGCCACACGATGCTGGCCGCCCCAGCGGCCATGATCTTGTGCTGAACCTGTGATCAGGTCGGTTGATGGTTATGGTCTGCGGCGCTTGCCGGCCGCCAGGCACTGACCGGAATGCGTTTCGACCTCGGTCGAGATCGTGCCGCAGGCGATCCAAGCGCTGTCACAGATTTTCGAACGCGGCAGAGCGTCGCAGATTAGCAACATGGTAACTATAAATGATCCTGTACGGCAATGGGATGTGTTTCCGGGCTTGATTCGAGACATAATCGTGCCGTAAAGCGCCATCATGAACGTACGGACGGTTTTGGGTAGCGACAATCTTGGCCAAGTCGGCGGTGTTTGGCCATTGATGCTTTAAGTGATTTCTGGGGTGAGACATGATTGAAGCGGCGCCTTCATCGACTGACGATGTGTTTCCGGTCAGCAACACCGTGCGCAGCCGTGCCGATTGGGACGCCATGCGCGCGGCTGTGCTCGCCGATCCGGGGGCGGTTCATGGCGCTATCGCTGCGCGGAATCTGCACTGGTTGGTGGCTTTGCCCGCCGGGCCGGCGTGGATCAGCTTTGATGGTGCCGCCTGGTCGGGGTGGGATGCCGTCAGCGCGATTGCGGTATCGCCGGACCTCCCGGCCGATTTCGCGCCATGGAGCCGGGCGTTCAACGATGATGACGCACCGCATTTCCGCTGGTTCGATGGCGGGCGGACCAATTGCTGCTTCAACGAAGTCGACCGCCATGTGCTGGCCGGGCATGGCGACGAGACGGCGTTCATCTTCGAAGGCGACCGCTGGGACATGGCGCAGGACAATGGCCGCGGTGCGCCGGTCGATTGCTATGGCGTCAGCCGCAGGCAGCTGCTGCTCGAAACCGCCAAATGCGCCATTGCCTTGAAAAATCTTGGGCTAAAGGCCGGCGATCGTATCGCGCTCAACATGCCGAATATCCCCGCGCAGCTGTACTGGACAGAAGCCGCCAAGCGCATCGGCGTGCTGTATACACCGGTTTTCGGGGGCTTTTCCGACAAGACGCTGTCGGATCGTATCCATGATGCCGGGGCCAAAATCGTCATCACTGCCGATGGTGGTTATCGCATGGCGCAGATCGTGCCGTTCAAGACGGCGTATACCGATCCGGCGCTGGACAATTATGTGCCGGTGCAGGTGGCGCTGATGTTGCTGCGGGAACGCCTTGCAGGTTCCGACCTGGGCCTGTCGGGTGAAACCGCCGCCGCCATGGCCGATACGGTGGCGGCGACGCTGAAGGGTGAAGTCACCGTGGAGCGCGGCGATGTCATGCGCGGCGTCGGCCGGGCGCTGGCGGAGCTGAGCAAGGCGGGAAGCGTCGATTCGACGGCGGCGGCGCGGATCCGCATTGCCGTGGCCGAGGCGCTGGTCGCCACGCCGCCGCGCGTCGATGCTGTTGTGGTGGCACGCCACACCGGCCAGCCGGACATCGTCTGGCGCGACCGCGATGTTTGGAGCAATGATCTGACAGGTGCGGCGCTGGGCGAGATCCTGTCGGCTTCTGGCCTGAGGTCGGAAGCCGACTTGCTGGCGCTCCCCAATGCCGATTTCGTGCGGGCGATCTGGGCCGCGGCACCGGTGCTGCCGGTTGACGCCGATTATCCGATGTTCTTCATCTATACCTCGGGATCGACGGGCAAGCCCAAGGGCGTCGTCCATGTGCATGGCGGCTATGCGGCCGGCATTGCCGAAACGATGAAGGTGGCGTTCGATGCGCGGCCGGGCGACGTGTTGTATGTCGTCGCCGATCCTGGCTGGATCACCGGCCAAAGTTACATGATCTCGGCGCCGCTGTTGACGCGGGTGACGACCGTGCTGGGTGAAGGTGCGCCGGTGTTCCCGCATTCGGGGCGCTTTGCCGCGATGATCGAGCGGCATGGGGTGACGATCTTCAAGGCTGGCGTGACGTTCTTGAAGGCGGTGATGTCCGATCCGCAGAACCTCAAGGACATCCAGAATTACGACCTGAGCGGCTTGCGCGTGGCGACATTCTGCGCCGAACCGTGTTCGCCGCCGGTGCAGGCCTTCGGCATGGCGCATGTGACGCCGCAGTATATCAACAGCTATTGGGCGACCGAGCACGGCGGCATCGCCTGGACGCATTTTTACGGCAATGCGGACTTTCCCCTGGCGGCGGACGCGCGGACGTTTCCGCTGCCGTGGATCGTCGGCGATGTCTGGGTGGAAGACGAGGCCGGCGACGCAAGGGCGGCTGCCCCGTTCGCGCGCGCCGGAGGAGAAGGCGTCAACTGGCGCCGCGCAGAGGCGGGCGAGAAGGGCGAGATCGTCATCGCTGCGCCCTACCCCTATCTGGCGCGGACCGTTTGGGGCGACCCGGAGCATTTCAAGGTCACCGATGGCCGCGTTGCCGCAGGCTGGAAGGGCGATGGCGACCGCTGGGACAGCAATTACTGGCGGCGCTGGAAGGGTGTCTGGGCCTATACCCAGGGCGACTTCGCCGTGCGCCACGCCGATGAGGGCTTTTCGCTCCATGGCCGCTCGGACGATGTGATCAATGTCTCGGGGCACCGCATGGGCACCGAGGAGATCGAGGGCGCGATCTTGCGTGACAAGCAACTCGACCCGGATTCGCCGCTGGGCAATGTGCTGGTTGTCGGCGCGCCGCATCGCGAAAAGGGTCTGACGCCGATCGCGTTCGTCACCGCATCGCCGGGGCAGACGCTGACTCGCGACGATTTTCGGCGATTGTCGGACCTGGTGCGGCAGGAAAAGGGCGCCGTGGCGGTGCCGGGCGACTTCATCGAAGTCAGCCAGTTCCCGGAAACCCGCAGCGGCAAATATATGCGGCGCATGGTGCGGGCGATCGTCGAAGGTGGTGACGTCGGTGATGTGACGACGCTGCGCAACCCCGAAAGCCTCGATGAGTTGCGGCGGGTGATTGGTGACTGGAAGCGGCGGCAATCGCTGTCCGAAGACCAGCAGATCTTCGATCGCTACCGGTATTTCCGCATTCAATATAATGATGTGGCGCCGGGCCAAAAGGTGGCGACGGTGTTCATCACCAATCCGCCGGTCAACGCGCTGAACGAACGCGCCATCGATGAACTGGTCATCGTTGTCGAGCATCTGTCGCGGCGCGACGATGTTGTGGCAGTGGTGTTCACCGGCGATGGCACGGCGTCGTTTGTGGCCGGCGCCGACATCCGGCAGTTCCTTGACGAGATTCACACGATTGAGGAAGCGCGGGTGTTGCCGAACAATGCCCAATTGGCGTTTTCGAAGATCGAGAGCATGGGCAAGCCATGTGTCGCCGCCATTCAAGGTGTGGCGCTCGGCGGCGGCATGGAGTTTGCGCTGGCGTGTCATTGGCGCGTGGCGGAGGCGCACGCACGCTTCGGCCAGCCGGAAATCCGGCTGCGGTTGCTGCCGGGCTATGGCGGCACACAGCGGCTGCCGCGCTTGCTGGCTGAAAAGCGCGGTCCCGATGGGTTGCGCGACGCGCTTGACCTGATCCTCGGCGGCCGCACTATTGATGGCGAGGCGGCTTTGGCCATCGGCCTTGTGGAAACGCTCGCCACCGGGGCGGATGATGCGCTGGCGCTGGCACACGCCGCGGTGCGAGAATTTGTTCGCCATGGTGGTAGCAGCGTACTCGGGCGCACCTGGCGGGAGCGCAAAAAGGCCGCGAAAGACAGCTGGCAAAAGCCGGCGCATGTCGATCTTGACGACGCGCTCGCCGATGATTTTGTCCAGCGCATCCTGCGTCAGCTGGAATGGTCAGGCCGGGCAAAGGCCGGCGCGCGCGCTGTCGAAGCGATCCGCGCCGGGTGGACGGGCGGCATGGCGGCAGGGTTGGAGCGCGAGGCGCAGTTGTTTGCCGAGGCCGTGGTTGACCCCGATGGCGGCAAGACAGGCATCCGCCAATTCATCGACAAGCAGAGCCCGCCGCTGCCGGTGCGGCGGGGCGGCGTGTTCATCGACAGCGAGCATCAGGCGAAAGGCCAGCGGCTGGAGGCGGCCGGTGATCTGTTGCCGGTCGGCGCGGCGTTCTTCCCGGGTGTGACAGCCATTCCGGGGCATCAATATGCGTTCGGGATCGCGCGCAGTGCCGATACCGGCGCACCGCGGTTCGGCCAGCCAGTGACGCATGAGCGCGAATTGATCGTGCCGGTACCGGTGCCGGAACCCAATGAAGCCCTGGTCTATCTGCTGACATCCGAAGTCAATTTCAACGACATCTGGGCGTTGACCGGGATTCCGGTGTCGCCGTTCGATGGCCATGAGGAGGACGTGCAGATCACCGGCTCGGGCGGATTGGCGCTGATCGCGGCGCTTGGCTCCGAAGCGCGGTCGGAGGGCCGGCTGAAGGTTGGCGATATGGTTGCAGTTTATTCGGGGACTTCGGATTTGCTCAGTCCGGCGGCAGGCCGCGACCCGATGTTCGCCGATTTCAGCATCCAGGGCTATGAGACCAAAACCGGCAGCCATGCGCAGTTTTTGACGGTGCAGGCGCCGCAGTTGCACGGTGTTCCCGGCGACCTGACGCTGGAACAGGCGGGGTCGTACATCCTCAATCTCGGCACCATCGTGCGATGCCTGTTCACCACGCTGGAGATTGTCGGCGGCAAGACGATCTTCATCGAAGGTTCGGCGACCGGCACCGGGCTCGATGCGCTGAAATCATCCAAGGCCAGCGGGCTGGCAGTAACCGGACTGGTCTCGAGCCCGGCGCGCGCCGAATTTGTCGCTTTGAAAGGCGCGGTCGGTGCGATCGATCGCA
>JAYUUE010000092.1:0-1836 GCA_043754785.1 Polymorphobacter sp.
CTGGGCGACAGCAATGATGGCGGCGATGGGGCGCTTCAACGACGATCTTGCAGCTGCCGAACTTTTGATCATGGCGGCAGGGCTGACACCGTCTTCGCAAGGCAAGCGCATCGCCTTTGATGGCAGCGCCCGCACGGCCAAGGATGCCCCTTCACCCCCGCCGGCGAACTGGTCGCCGGGTTCTGGCTGTGGGACATCGAGGCTATGGATGAGGCCGTAGAATGGGTAAAGCGCTGCCCCAACCCCATGGCCGGGCCGAGCGAGATCGAAATTCGGCCGTTGGCGTGACAGCGCGGGCGCGCAAAGGCGCCGGTTACCGCGCGCGGGTGCGGTTGAACATCATGCCAAGCACGATGCCGACCCCGGCGCCCCACAGAATGACGGCACCGGCAGCGGCGACGAGTCCGGTGGTGTCGGCGTAGGTCCTCGGGAACCACGCCAGCGCGATGCCATCGACAAGCATGGCGCTGGCGGTGACGATCGCCAGGCCGATGGCCTTTTGATCGGTGGCCAACGCCGCCAGCCACGCCGTCATCGGCACGAATGGCAAGGTGCCGGGAATGACCAGCAGATAAAGCCAGATCCTCGAGCTGCCTTCGTAAATGCCCATCGGCCCCAGCATGCGCAACATCATTGCCGCACCGAACCAGAGCGCGATCCCGATGGCGATGAGCGTTGCCAGTTGCCGCCGGTTCAACGGCAGGCCGGACACCAGATTGTTCATGATATTCTCCGTAGCGAGTGCTACAGAAATACATACTGCCACTGCCGCGTTCGTGCAAGCCTCGCCCCAACCCGGTCACATTGTTGAGATAGACAACTCAAGTTCGCTTCAGGAAATATTTGTGGCAACCGCTTTTCGACGCTTTGAAACCGATGTTGCGCCGGCGCCGCAGTCGCTGCGCATAGCGCTGTTTTCCGGCAATTATAACTATGTTCGTGATGGTGCGAATCAATCGCTCAATCGGCTGGTGGCGTTTTTCGAATCACAAGGGAACGTCGTGCGGGTTTATTCGCCGACGAGCGACACGCCGGCGTTTCCGCCTGCCGGCACGCTTGTTTCCGTGCCGTCGGTCAGCATTCCGGGCCGCGCCGAATATCGGATCGCGCGCGGGCTGACCGAGTCGCTTAAGCAGGATATTCGCGATTTTGCGCCGGATATTGTTCATCTGTCCGCGCCTGACTTCCTCGGCCACTCAGCAAAAAAGCTGGCGCAGGACATGGGCGTGCCGGTTGTCGCGTCGTTCCACACCCGCTTTGAGACCTACCTTGAATATTATGGCGTTGGCTGGACTCGGCCGCTGGGTGAGGCGCTGCTGCGGCGCTTTTACGCCGGGCTCGACGAAGTGTTCGTGACGTCGGCAGGTTTTGGTGACGTTTTGCGCGAGCAGCGGCTGATCGGCCACAGCGCCGTATGGAGCCGCGGCGTCGACAAGACGCGATTTCATCCATCGAAACGCGCGCTGGCTTGGCGGCGTGGTTTGGGGATTGGCGACGCCGAGCCGGTCATCGCCTTCGTCGGCCGACTGGTGCTGGAAAAGGGCCTCGATATCGTTGCCGCCGCAGCGGCCGAGCTGAAGGCTCGCAATGTGCCGCACCGCCTGCTGATCGTCGGTGACGGCCCGGCCCGCGCGCGTTTCGAAGCGCAGGTGCCTGATGCGATCTTCACCGGCGCGCTGTCGGGCGAGGCGCTGCCGATTGCATTTGCCAGCGCCGAAATGCTGCTCAACCCGTCGACGACCGAAACGTTCGGCAACATCAATCTGGAGGCCATGGCGAGCGGCATCCCCATCGTCGCTGCAATCGCGACCGGTAGCAGCTGCCTGATCGGGGACG
>JAYUUE010000093.1:0-1835 GCA_043754785.1 Polymorphobacter sp.
GACAACACGGCGTGGCAGCCGGTAGCGTGGAAGAACGGCACGCTGAGCAACGTCGCCTTTTGCGGCGCAGCCGGGTCGGGCACCGGCGGCGCCTCGCCCCGGCGCAGATAGGCGCGCGTCGCGGCAAACCCCGACGCCATGATGTTGGAGACGATGTTGCGGTGCGTCCCCAGCGCGCCCTTGGGCTTGCCGGTGGTGCCGCTGGTGTAAAATACCGTCGCGTCGTCCTCGGGCGCCAGCGCCACATCGGGAAGCGCGCGGTCCGCGATACTGCCCCAGCTGTTCGGGTGGCCAATGATCGATTCCAGATCGACTTCGCGCGGATCGCCCTGGGGTTCCTCGGTGCCGCGCGTCACATAAATGCGCTCGATGCTCGTCAGCTCCGGCAGATGCGGCGCAATCCGCGCCAGCCGTTCATTGTCGCAGATCAAAACCTTCGTGCCGCTGTCCGACAGGCCATATTCGAGCTCGCCACCGGTCCACCAAGCGTTGAGCGGCGTCACGATCGCCCCCACCAAAGTGCTTGCAAAAAACGCCACCGGCCATTCCGGCAAGTTGCGCATCACGATGGCAACGCGGTCGCCCTTCACCACCCCATCGGCGGCCAGCTGCGCCGCAAGCCGCAACGCCGCGCGGGCAAAGGCCTCGAACGTCACCCGTTCGTCATCGAGCACGAGAAACACCTTGTCGCCATGCGCCCGCCCGGCAACGAACACATCGCGCAGCGTCGGCGGCGCGTTTTTCCACGTGCGCGTCGGCAAGCCCCGGATCGTCACCGTCTCCATTTCAAGCACCGACCCCGGCGCCGTCAGCAGCGCATTGGCTTCGGCGATCGACATGACCGGAAAATTGGCCGCGACAGTCATTGGCAGTCCCCAAGGCGATTGGTCTTTCCCCCATCAAAGCGCAAAGCTTGCCCCGGCGCCAGAGACTATTCGGCAAGCCCGACCAAGCGGGCACTATCAGCCCACATCTTGGCCCTGGCCCGGTCATCGAGCGCCAGCGCCGAAGGGTCGGGCCAAGTCAATTTGTCGTGCCTCAGCGATGCATAGACACGATTGGCGGGCGGCATGATCGTCGTCGCCACGCCAGCCAGCGCGCCGGCAGCCGCGCCCAAGCTGTTCATGAAGCCGAGCACCGGCTGCAGCATCACCATCAGCGGCATGGCAACACGGCGCACCGCCCAACTGCGGGACCGCACCAGCCCCGTCCCCGGCGTCAGCCCCGGATTATACGCGACCACGATCAACCGCCGCGCCGTCGTTTCAGCCAGCCCCGCCAGCGACCGCACCGTCATCAGATTGGCGAGTTTCGACGTTGAATAGGCGCGCATCCCGGCAGCGACGGGCACCGTGTCGACGCCAAAGTCGCGATCGGGATACGCCAGCCATTCGGCGTTGGCGTGGCGCGGCGGTGGCACGCCGGCGCGGTCTGCACGGCTGCGCGGGTCATGCGTGTCACTGGTGGTGATCACGATGCGGCCACCATCGGCGATATGCGGCAGCAGCAACCTCGCCAGCAGATAATGCGCCAGATGGTTGGTGGCAAAGGTCAGTTCATAACCATCCGCCGATCGCGCCGCGACGTCGCCGCGCTGGCCGCCGGCGTTGAGCACCAGCGCATCGATCGGCGTTCCCTCCAACGCGGCGACAACCGCAGCAGCAAATGACCTTGCCCGCGCGCAGCGTCTCCCTTGGCCGATATAAGATCAGACCACCGGAGGGGTATCAGGAATGCAAGACGGCGTTCGGGCGCGATATACGCTTGAGTTCAAACAGGAGGCGGTTCGATTGGTGCGCGGCGGCGAGAAGCTGTCGGCGGTGGCGCGTACGCTG
>JAYUUE010000094.1:0-1833 GCA_043754785.1 Polymorphobacter sp.
GCATCGATGTCGCGCACGGCGGATCACGTCAGCATGACCGAACGCCGCGCCATGGAGGCCGAACGCGACACCACCGACCGCTATGTCGCTGCGTTCCTCAGCACCCGCATCGGCGAGACGATGCAAACCCGCATCACCGGCGTCGCCAAATTCGGCTTCTTCGCGCAAGTCATCGGCCTCGGCGGCGACGGGCTCGTGCCCGTCTCGACGCTTGGCGACGAACGCTTCACCTACGACGAAGACCGCCGGGTGCTGGAAGGCATCGAAACCGGCACCCGCTACCAATCCGGCATGCGCCTCGACCTGCGGCTGGCAGAAGCCAACCCCATCACCGGCGCGCTGCGCTTCGAGCTCCTCGAAACCGAACCCGGCCAGCCTTTCAAACCCCGCGACCGCGTGCGGACAGGCCGGCGGCCGGGGCAATCGCGGGTGCCGAAAGGGATCAGGCGCGGCGGGCGCTGATCGCCGCTCTCTTCGTCACCACGTGCTTGACACGGAGCCCCGCTATTTTTGCGCGCCATCTTCGGGAAACCAGACACCCCACAAGTCAACCCAGTCCGGATTGTCGGCCTCGATCAAGGCAAACTTCCACTCCCGCTTCCATTTCTTGACCAGTTTCTCGCGCGCAATCGCCGGAACGATTTCCTCATGCCGCTCGGCATAAACCACCCGCGTCATCCCATAACGCGCAACATGTTCCGATCCCGTCCCCTCGCGATGCTGCTGAACCCGCCGGGTCAGGTCGGCTGTCACCCCGACGTACATGCCACCACGATAGCGGTCCGCCATGATGTAAACCCAGCCGCCCTTTTCCATGCCAGCACTATCGGCACCCCGGGCATGAATGAAAAGCGGTGCCCCCATACCTTTATTCTTCCCGTCGCCCCGTGCTCGACACGGGGCCCCGCTCCTCCGAGCCAGGTGCGAGCAACAGCGGGGCCCCACATCAAGTGCGGGGCGACGGGAATGAGTCCGCCCATCACACCCTATCATCACCCCGTGCTCGACACGGAGTCACCCCGGCAAGAACCCCAGTTCAAACACCATCGGCCGCAACTTGTCCGCCAGCGCCGCATATGCCGCCTTGAACGGCGCAAAATCCGTCATCCCGGTCTCGTCATACCCCTCCAGCGCCTTGCGGATCTGATACCACCCCGCATGGGCGCGGTTGAGCTTCAGCGCGTCGCGGATTTTCCGCGGAAACGCGATGCCGTGAAACCGCCGCCACAGCGCCGGACCGGCATCGGGCACCGCCTGCGCTTCGGGCGAAAGCCCCATCCCCGCCAGGTGCCGCACCATGAAATCCGCTTCAAAACGCCCGCCGGCGCCAACCTCGGTTTCGGTGACGGGGATGAAATGGTTGACCAGCGACCAGTCGCGGTCGTTCCAGCGCAGGCCGTCGGCCCCGGCGGACAGGTTTTTCCCAGCGAACAGCATCCAAATCAGGCAATCTGATTTGAACTCGTCGCTCAAAGGTCGGGAGGATTGCAGGAATTGGTCATTATGGTTCTGCGATGTGTGCGAAACAATCATTCGGACCGTGAAAATGGTCGCTACCTGCCAGAGACTCTCTGGCGTGAGCAATTATCCAAGTTTAGAGCATGGCTATCGTAAGTCGCCAGTGCTCGCCGCGCCGCTCTAGCTCGGAATTTATGAACTCTTTCGTTGCAGCAAAAAGGCTCTCTTTATCCGGAAATGGGAAAGGAAAGGGATCGTCGTGCTGATGTAAGATTGTCCCGTGCCTATCCGCTTTTCACCCACACCCACTAGATGTTGATTTGAGAGACTATCCGCTTTACGCCCACAAGGTGAGCGGATAATGCTGGGCGCATG
>JAYUUE010000095.1:0-5368 GCA_043754785.1 Polymorphobacter sp.
CCTTGAACCCCGCCGGCGTCGTCACGCTGCCGTCGTCGTGGCGCGTGCAACCCTCGATATCACCGGGCAGGTTGATCGGCGCCAGCACCTGCTCGCAAAACTTGCCGCCCTGCTCAAGGATGGCCTTGACCACATCGGGCGTGGCATCGGCAAACCCCGGCAAATTCGAATATTTCTCAAGGCCAACGATGGCTTCAAGGACAAACTGAGTGTCCTTCACCGGCGCGCGATAAGTCGGCATGGGACGTTCCTACTCGAGTGTTTTCCAGTCAGATGTCTTCATCTGACGGTTAAGAAAACACGACAAACCAAAAAATCTAATTCGCCGACTTCGGCGTCACGGTCTCGACAATAGCACAGAAACTCTCCAGCTCCTCGATCGTCGCATCGATGTCGGCGCGCTGTTCGGCCAGCGCCGCAATCCGCGCCCGGCACTTGTCGAGCGTCACCCGCCGCTGCGTCGACCGACCATCGCCCAGATCATAAAGGTCGATCATCTCGCGGATTTCAGCCAACGAAAACCCGACATTCTTGGCGCGCAAAATCCACGCCAACCGGGCGCGATCTCTGCGCGAATAGACCCGGTTCTGCCCCTGCCGTTCCGGCGCGATCAGCCCCTGGTCCTCGTAAAACCGGATGGCACGCGGCGTCACCGTGAACGACAACGACAGCTCGGTAATGGTGAAGCTGGCGGCACCATCTGCCGACGGCGGCCCCTCGACAATGGCAAAGGCGTGCACGGCTTCCGACATGAGGAAACGTTAGTTGACGTTAACGTAAGGGTCAAGCCGCCCGCACCCAGCCTCACGCCAGTGAACGCACCGATCCGCTATTTCGTCTGGCCGCCGTCAACCGGCACCACCGCGCCGGTGACGAAGCTCGCCAGCGGCGATAGCAAAAACGCCGCCACCGCGCCGATCTCCTCCGGCCGGCCATAGCGGCGCAGCGGCACCTCGCGCTTGATCCAGCGCGCCCAATCTGCGGCCTTGTCACCTGTCGAATTCTTCTCCCAATCGCCGCCGGGAAAAATGATGTTACCCGGCGCGATGACATTGACGCGGATGTTGTGGCGCCCCGTCACCTTGGCCAGTTCCTTGGCGAGATGGTTCATCGCCGCCTTCGACGTGCCATAGGTCAGCGGCGTGCCCAGCGCGCCCAGCCCGGCGATCGAGCTGATCATCAGCAGCGCCCCGTGCCCGCGCGGCGTCATCAGCCGCAGCACCGATCGCGCCAGTTTATACGCTGAATCAAGGTTTTGCGACAGGCCGGAATCCCAGGTCGCATCGTCGATATCATACCCCGGCGGGCACGGATGCAGGCCGACGTTGGCCACCGCCCCCCAGATCGGGCCGAGTGCGGCTTCGGCACCGGCCACCGCCGCATCGATCACCGCACCATCACGCATGTCGCCGGCTAAAATCCACAGCCGGTCGGCGCCGTAAATACCCGCCAGCCGCGCGCGCTGGGCCTCCAGATCGCCGACCCCGCGCGCAGCCATGGCCACCTTTGCCCCTTCGGCAAGGCACGCTTCGACAATCCCCAGCCCGATGCCGCGGCTGGCGCCAGCGACAAAGATGACACGGTCGGCGAGTTGCAAGTCCATGGTCTGTTCCCCCGTTGCCGGTGTGTCCACCTACGGCGCCACTATGTCCGCGCACCGGAATGGGTGCAACTATGCCGGCACCAACCCGTCCGCCGTCACCACCCGGTAAAAGCACGACATTGCCCCGGTATGGCACGCCGGCCCCGCCGGCTCGACTTTAAGCCACACCGCATCCTGATCGCAGTCGATGCGCAGCTCCACCACCCGCTGCGTGTGCCCGGACGTTGCGCCCTTGTGCCACAATTCGCCGCGCGACCGGCTCCAATAAACCGCGTCGCCCGTCGCTATCGTTGCCGCCAGTGCCTGCGCATTCATGTGCGCCACCATCAGCACCGTGCCGGTTGCCGCATCGGTGGCGACAGCGGTGATCAGTCCCGCCGCATCCCATTTCGGGTCCAGCGCCGTTCCAGCCTCGCGCGTAACGCTCATATGACAATTCCGTTGCATCTGGGGGGCGACAATGCCCGCCACACTCCCTATATGCCCGCCAGGCACGGCGCTGACGAGGCTCCCTTCACATGACCAGCATGATGACAACCGATCCGTGGGAGGACGATCACCTCCACGAAGAATGCGGCGTCTTCGGCGTCTATGGTGCCGATGGCGCCGCGGCGCTCGTCGCCCTCGGCCTCCACGCGTTGCAACATCGCGGCCAGGAAGCCGCCGGCATCACCACCTTCGACGGCCATGATTTCCACACGCACCGCGCCATGGGGCATGTGGCCGGCAACTTCGATTCGGATGAAGTCATCCGCAAGCTCAAGGGCGACATCGCCATTGGCCACAACCGCTATTCGACCGCCGGTGAAACCGCGCTGCGCAACGTGCAGCCGCTGTTTGCCGAACTTTCGTCGGGCGGGTTCGCCATTTGCCATAATGGCAACATCTCCAACGCGCTGACCCTGCGCCGCGACCTGGTGCGGCGCGGCTCGATCTTCCAGTCGACGAGCGATACCGAAGTCATCATCCACCTTGTCGCCACTTCGGGCTATCGCACATTGCTCGATCGCTTCATCGATGCCCTCAAGCGCGTCGAGGGCGCCTACAGCCTGATCTGCCTGACCCCCGAAGGCATGATCGCCTGCCGCGATCCGTTGGGCGTCCGCCCGCTGGTGCTCGGCCGTCTCGGCGATTCGTACATCCTCGCCAGCGAAACCGTCGCGCTCGATGTCGTCGGCGCCACCTTCCTGCGCGCTGTCGAGCCTGGCGAACTCATCATCATCAGCCCGCGCGGCCTGCGCTCGCTACGCCCCTTCGCCGCGCAGCGCCCGCGCCCGTGCATTTTCGAGCATGTCTATTTCAGCCGCCCCGATTCGGTCGTCGACGGCAACAGCGTCTATCAAGTGAGAAAGGCCATCGGCGCCGAACTGGCGCGCGAAAGCCCGGTCGATGCCGACATGGTGGTTCCCGTGCCCGATTCGGGCACCCCCGCCGCCATCGGCTATGCTCAGGAATCGGGCCTGCCGTTCGAACTCGGCATCATCCGTTCGCATTATGTCGGGCGGACGTTCATCCAGCCCGGCGACCAGATCCGCAACCTCGGGGTAAAACTCAAGCACAACGCCAACCGCGCGATGATCACCGGCAAGCGCATCGTCCTAATCGACGATTCGATCGTTCGCGGTACCACCAGCCTCAAGATCGTCCAGATGCTGCGCGAAGCCGGCGCCGAGCAGGTCCATATGCGCATTGCCAGCCCACCGACCCGCCACAGCTGCTATTACGGCGTCGATACGCCGGAACGCTCCAAACTGCTGGCGGCACAGATGGATGTCAAAGCCATGCGCGATTACATCAATGTCGACAGCCTGGCGTTCCTGTCCAACGACGGCCTGTACCGGGCACTGGGTGAGGCCAAGCGCAGCGACGACGCCCCGCAATATTGCGACGCCTGCTTCACCGGCGACTACCCGACCCGCTTGACCGACCAGGAGGATGTGGAAATCCCCGAGCAACTCAGCCTGTTGGCCGAAAGGGTCATCTAGCCTCCCTCCCTATCTTCCTTCTCGCCTCTCGCTTGCGGGAGGGTCGGGGGTGGGTGTTCCCGCGCATCACATTTCCGAAGAAAAAGAACCCACCCCCGACCCCTCCCGTTCCGGGAGGGGAGCAGAAGAGCCCGATGACCGACACGCCCTCCCTCCAAAAAACTGCCCTCGTCACCGGCGCCAGTCGCGGCATCGGTGCCGCCACTGCGCTGGCGCTCGCCGCCGCCGGCTACCACCTCATCCTCACCGGGCGCAGCGAGCCGCGACTCGCCGAGGTCGAAGGCAAGATCCACGGCGCCGGCGGCACCGCCACCATTGCGCCCTTCGACCTGACCGATGAAGGCGCTATCGACCGCCTCGCCGCTGCCATCGGCGGTCGCTGGGGCAAGCTCGACCTGCTCGTGCTCAACGCCGGGCAACTCGGCACACTGTCGCCAATCGCCCATATCTCGCCCAAGGATTGGGACAAGGTCCTCGCCGTCAACCTCACCGCCAACTTCCGGCTGCTCAGGGCCTTCGATCCCTGGCTGCGGCTCAGCCCCGCCGCCGATGTCGTCGCACTCACCTCCAGTGTCGGCGCCAGCCCGCGTGCCAACTGGGGCACCTATGCCGTCTCCAAGGCGGCGCTCGACAGCTTGCTCCGCATTTACGGCCAAGAAGTCTCCGCCATCAGCCAAATCCGCATCCACATCATCAACCCCGGCGCTACCCGCACCCTCATGCGCGAAAACGCCTTCCCCGGCGAAGACCCGGCAACCGTCAAACCGCCCGAAGATGTGGCCGCGATGATTGTTTCGGCGATCGCCGCACCACGGGCATAACCACGTCATGACCGAAACCCCTGCCCCCGACAGTATCGAAGCCGCCAAAACCCGCCGCCGCTGGATCAGCATCGGCGAAACCGTCGGCATATTGGCGCTGATCATTTCCGGCATCAGTCTGTGGGACGCGCATAAGGAACGCACCGAAAGCCGTGTCGAAGCCGCCAAGGTCAAGCCCGTTCCCATCGCGCCGCTGGTGCTCACCGCGATCGCCGACGCCGCCGGTGAAACGCTGAAAATCGCCTCGCCCAACCCCGATCGGGTCATCCAGACCCAGACCATCGTCTTCCCGACAGCGCTCGATGTCAGCAGCGTCGATACCACCGGAAACCCGCGCATCGAAGCGGGCTGGTTCGCCAGCGGGCTGCGCAGCGCCGTCGGCGACAACCGCAAAAAGGCCCGCCTGCCGATCGGCATCATCACCCATTACACCGATGGCGGGACGGACCGCGACGACACCGCCCTTTACGAAATCGGCCACAGCTGGCGCGCCCGCCTGCTCCAGCACGACGTTCCCGTCCTCGAAGGCATCACCCTCGTCCAGCGCAACCCCAAGGACTTGCAATCCAGCCTCGACGCCCGCTGGACCAAGGCCCACCCGCCCGCGTGACCTTCGACTCCCGCCCTGGCGGGACGGGCAATTCGGCCGCAGCCAAGCGGGGGGTCCACTTGGGTGCGGCCTAGGGCTGCGCTCGAGATAAGCGAGACCGGGTGGACAATTCCCCTGGGCTGCGCTCGGGATGAGCGAGATCGGGTGGATAATTCAACGTGCGACCGGACCTCGCTGTCGTTCACCCCTCCAGCAGCTGTGACACTGCCTTGACGATCTGCCCGGCGGAAAAGGGCTTGGCGATCATCCGGCTGCCGGCGACGCCGTGCGCCTGCCATTCATGGCCGCTGGCGCCGGAAATATAGACCACCGGCAGGTCGTCGGTGATCGCGCGGGCGCGCCGCGCCAG
>JAYUUE010000096.1:0-5351 GCA_043754785.1 Polymorphobacter sp.
CACGCGAGTTGCAGGCGGTCACAAAGTGGCGTGATCCGGCGATTCCAGCAGCCATTTTGGCCGGGGCGGGGATCGGCATGTTGTCGGGGCTGACCGGCACCGGCGGCGGGATTTTCCTCTCGCCATTGCTGCTGTTTATGGCCTGGTCGGAGCCCAAGGCGGCGTCGGGGGTGGCTGCGGTGTTCATTCTCGCCAATTCCGCGGCGGGGCTTCTTGGCAATATAAGTTCGTTGCACGAGCTGCCGAGCAATTTGCTGCTGTTCGCGGGGGCGGCGTTGGTGGGTGGGCTGGCGGGGACGACGCTGGGGATCCGGCTGCCGGTCAGGCTTGTTCTGCGGTCGTTGGCGCTGGTGTTGCTGGTAGCGGGGGCGAAGTTGATCGGGGTCTACTAGGAGAGGGGGCTGCTTGTCGCGGCGTTGAGGATGACCCCCACCCGCCGCGCTAGCGCCCCAGTCGCCTCCCCTGGGAAGGGAAGGAAGACTTAGTCATCCAGCGCTGCGTACACCATCGTGCGCAATTCGCGGCGGACGGGATAGGTGCTGCTGGGGATAAGCTGAGTCATGAAGATGCCAACAAGATCTTCTTCAGGATCGATCCAGAAAAAAGTGCTGGCGGCGCCGCCCCAGAAGAAATCGCCATCGCTGCCGGGCATCAGGGTGCGGCTGACATCGGTGGTGGTGGCAAAACCCAATCCGAAGCCGATGCCTTCATAAGCGGCTTCGCTGAACAGCGATCTTGACATCTCAGCAACACTTTTGCCACCGGGAAGATGGTTGGCGGTCATCAGGTCGAGCGTCTTGCGGCTGATTATGCGATGGCCATCGAGCGTGCCGCCATTGAGAAGCATGGTCGCGAAGCGCAGATAGTCGTGCGCCGTCGACACCAGCCCGCCGCCACCGGAAATGAAAGTTGCGGGGAACAGGAAGCTGCTCGTTGTCCCATCGTCTTGGACTTCGATGCCGCCGTCGCGCGTCGGTTGGTAGCAGGTGGCGAAGCGATGGCCTTGGCCTTCGCGGACGTGGAAGCCGGTATCAATCATGCCAAGCGGGGTGAACAGCCGGTCGCGCAGGAAGTCTTCAAACGTCTGACCGCTGACGACTTGCACCAGCCAACCGCAGACGTCGGTCGCAACTGAATAATTCCATCCATCGCCGGGCGAGAACTCGAGCGGCATTTTGGCCAGCGCGGCGATCATGTCCTTCAGCGTGCCAGCCTTTTCGATCTCGCCGATCTTGTTCGCGCGATAGGCGGCATCCACGTTGGTGCGCAGCTGAAAGCCATAGGTCAAGCCCGAAGTATGGCGTAGCAGGTCGACAACCTGCATGGGACGTTTAACCGGGCTGGTCTGAAAGCCGGTGCGGTGGGTGCCAGCAGCGAACACCCCCAAATTGCGCCATTCCGGGATATAGCGGTGTACCGGATCATCCAAGGCAATCTTGCCCTCCTCAACGAGCATCATCAGCGCGACTGAGGTGATCGGCTTGGTCATCGAATAGATACGGAAGATCGTATCCGCCGCCATCGCAGTACCGCGCGCCACATCCGCGTGGCCGGTGACGCCGATATGAGCGATGTCGCCGTGCCTCGCGACCATCGTCATTGTGCCGGCAAGTTTGCCAGGCGTCACATATTTGTCGGTGAGAAATCGATCGATGCGCGCTAGGCGCTCGGGCGAAAAGCCCAGCTCATCGGCCATGAAACACTCCCGTCTCAATTGGTTGGCACCCGGCTGTACACCGGACTTTGGCAAGCTCAGAGTGTCGGCTGATCGAAGCGGCGCGGGCTGATTTCGCGGTGCAGTGTCATAATTGCATCGCTGCCGGCGGTTTGGCACAGGCCTGGTATAACGCCGTGCACCAAGCACTTTGACCCGGCGAACACCAGGCGCGCCGCAATGGTGAATGATGCCACCATATGTTCGAAATAGCTTTCGCCCACAATTCGAGGATGATCGGTGAACAACCGGGCAAACATGGCGGACGCGGCCTTTTCATTGAACTCAGCGCCGTCTTATCAGCGATCCGCGCCGAAATGACCATACCGCCGATCGCCGCCTCAGCCGCGTACGGAAAGCGGGACGTAATCCCGCTGCGCCGGGCCGGTGTAAAGCTGGCGGGGGCGGCCGATCTTTTGTTCGGGGTCTTCCATCATTTCGGTCCATTGCGCGATCCAGCCGACCGTGCGCGAAATCGCGAATAGCACGGTGAACATCGAGGTGGGGAAGCCGATCGCCGACATGACAACACCCGAATAGAAATCGACGTTGGGATACAGCTTCTTGTCGATGAAATAAGGGTCATTAAGCGCGATGTGCTCTAGTTCCCGCGCCACATCGAAGATCGGGTCGGATTTGCCGAGCTTGTCGAGGACGTTTTTGGCAACGCCAGCCATGACCTTGGCGCGCGGATCATAATTCTTGTAAACGCGGTGGCCAAAGCCCATCAGGCGGAACGGATCATCCTTGTTCTTGGCGCGGGCGATGAATTCTGGAATGCGGTCGACGGTTCCGATCTCGCGCAGCATGTTAAGCGCTGCCTCATTGGCACCGCCATGGGCCGGACCCCACAGGCAAGCGATGCCGGCTGAAATACAAGCGAACGGGTTGGCGCCCGACGAGCCGGCGAGGCGCACGGTCGATGTCGAAGCATTTTGTTCGTGATCGGCCTGGAGGATCAGCAGCTTTTCCATCGCGTCTTCAACCACCGGGTCGACAATGTATTTTTCGGCCGGGACGCTGAAAGTCATGTTGAGGAAATTGCCGGCGAAGCTGAGTGAGTTGTCGGGGTACACGAAAGGCTGCCCGATCGAATATTTATACGCCATTGCGGCGAGTGTCGGCATCTTGGCGATCAGGCGGTGGCTGGCGACCATGCGCTGGTGCGGATCGTGGATGTCGGTCGAATCGTGATAAAACGCCGCCATGGCACCGACGATGCCGCACATGATCGCCATTGGGTGGGCGTCACGGCGGAAGCCGCGATAGAATTGTGCCAGTTGTTCGTGGATCATCGTGTGACGGGTGATGTTGTCGGAAAACTCGGCATATTCGGAGGCCGTCGGCAAATTGCCGTTGAGCAACAGGTGCGCGACTTCGAGAAAGTTCGACTTTTCCGCCAATTCGTCGATCGCATAACCGCGATAGAGCAGGGTGCCAATGTCGCCATCGATATAGGTTATCTTCGATTCGCACGCGGCGGTGCTGGTGAAGCCGGGATCGAAAGTGAACCGACCGGTGTTGGCATACAGCTTGCGGATATCGATGACTTCTGGACCGACCGTGCCCGCGAGCACCGGATAATCATTGCTGCCACCAGCCACTGCAACCTGCGCCGGACTTGTCATACGTTTAAAACCCTTCTGCTTCCATTCGCTGCACCGCGTCATCGATTCGGCCCAGTGCTTCGTCTTTGCCCAAGGCCGCGAGCACATCGAACAGTCCTGGCGATTGGGTGGAGCCGGTTACCGCCGCGCGCAGCGGCTGGGCGATCTGGCCAAGCTTGACCGTTTCCGCCTCCGCCAGTGCCCGGGCTGCGCTATCCAGCGTTGCCACCTGCCAGTCGTCCACTTGCGCAAACGCCGCTTGCGCCCGGCGCAGCAGCGCCGAACTAGCCGAAGCTAGCAGCTTGGCCGCCGCATCGTCCATCGGAATTGGGCGAGTGCGAAATAGAAACACTGCGCTCGAAACCAAGTCATTCAGATTATTGGCGCGTTTCTTCAATTCAGGCATGCTGCGGCGCAACAAATCCAAATCTGCCATGGTCAGGCTGCGACCCACGGTAGTGGCGACTCCGGGGGCTGTCAGAGTCACCAGCCGGCTATCGTCGGTGGCGCGAATATAGTGACCATTAACGTTCTCGAGCTTCTTGATGTCGAATCGCGACGGGCTGCGGCCGACGCCAGCGAGATCGAACCAGTCGACAGCCTGCGCACGGCTGATGATTTCGTCATCTCCATGGCCCCAGCCGAGGCGAAGCAAGTAGTTTTCTACCGCTTCAGGCAACAGGCCCATGTCGTCGCGATAGGCATCGACGCCAAGCGCTCCGTGGCGCTTGGACAGTTTTGCGCCATCGGCGCCGTGGATCAGCGGGATATGGGCATAGATCGGTTGGATCCACGCCATGGCATTGATCAGTGCCAGTTGGCGGAAGGCGTTGTTAAGGTGGTCATCGCCGCGAATTACATGGGTGACGCCCATGTCGTGATCATCGACAACGACGGCAAGCATATAAGTCGGCGTTCCATCCGAGCGCAGGAGCACCATGTCGTCAAGTTCAGCGTTGGCGACGGTAACGGGCCCTTGGACCAGGTCGTCGATGGTCACGTTGCCGGTCTGCGGCGCCTTCAGCCGGATGGCAAAGGGGGCATCGTTTGGCCAATCGGTGCGGTTGCGCCAGCGGCCGTCATATCGCAGCGGCAGCTTGCCGACGCGCTGCTCCGCGCGCATGAGTTCCAGTTCCACAGGCGTCGCATAGCAACGATAGGCGTGGCCATTGGCGAGCAGCTGGTGCGCCACCTCAGCATGGCGGGAGGCGCGGGCGAACTGATAGACGACCTCGCCGTCCCATTTCAGATCGAGCCACGTCATGCCGTCGAGAATGGCGGCGATGGCAGGCTCTGTGGAGCGGGCGCGGTCGGTGTCTTCGATACGCAGGCGGAACTCGCCGCCGTGGTGTCTCGCAAACAGATAATTGAAGAGTGCAGTGCGGGCGCCGCCGATGTGGAGAAACCCCGTCGGCGACGGTGCGAAACGGGTGACAACGGGTGCGGGCAGTGCGGGCTGGCTTGCGCCCATGGTCGATATGTCCAGTGTTAAAAGTCGTTCGGCGTTGGGGGACGCCAGGAAAAGGGTCGGACGGGGCGAAAAAGCAGCATGGGTATGCCCACACCGAGGCTGACTAGCAGAAGCATCGCGGCGGTAAAAGCACCCGTTGTCGCGGCTGTCGCCGTGCGGTGGTGGGTATTTGTCGAGGCCGAGCGGCAATCGCTCGGGCTGTGGCTGCCGGTGGCGTTTGCGGTGGGTGTGGCGTTGTGGTTCATCGTGCCATGGCAGTCGCAGCGGTTGGCTGTGGCAGTGGGATTTGCGGGTTTGGGCGCGCTAGGGTGGCTGGTGCATTGGAGGCCATTGGCGGCCACGGCGTTGATGGCGCTGGCGGGCATGGGCGCAGCGGAGTGGCGGTCGGCGCGGGTGGCGGCGCCGATACTGCCGCACCGGCAGGTGGCGATGGTGACGGGCCTGATCGAGGCAGCGGAGAGCCGTGCTGACCGTGACCAGTTGCGCCTCATCATCGCGCCCGATGCGACGGACGGACTTCCCCCTCGCGTGAGGTTGACGTTGCGCGGCGTTCCACCGG
>JAYUUE010000097.1:0-5350 GCA_043754785.1 Polymorphobacter sp.
ATCAACTTGACTGGACAGCGGATTTTCAACGCTGCCAAGCCAAGCCAGCGCGGCACGCTGATCCTGGCTGCGACGCACGACCGAGGTGCCGAAGGCCGCCAGCCGCGAGGCGGGGTTCATCGCGCCGCGATCATCGTGGTCGATGCTGGCAACCAGATAGCCCTTCGAGGCAAGATTCTCTGCCATGCCGCTCATGGCGGTGGACCAGCGCCCGAGCCCGTGACTGAGCAGCACTGTCGGCAGTTGCTTGCCGGCGGGTGCGGCGTTGGCACAGGCTATGCCCTCAAAAACTAGCTCGGCGGGAATGCCTGCGGGCGGGTCGTCGAATCGGTGCGGGTAGGTCGTGGCGACACATTGGGCAATTGTCGGGTAGAATAGCGTGATACGCAGGTCCCGGCCAGGTGCCGCCGAGAAGCGCGCCTCACGGACACCGACCGGACTAAGGCCCGTCGCAGCAAGCTCGGGTGCATCGGCAGGGACAAGACTGGGGGGCCGCGCTGCGGCCGGTGTTGCAAGGAGGAGGCATGTGAGAAGGCGGAGCATCGGCCAAGTGTGCGGGGAAGCGACGGCAGAGGCAATAACAACCGCATGGAGAAAGCTTATACTGGCCCCGAACGCGAGCCAGGCACGAAAATTGCCGTACCTGGCTTACGGTCGCGGATTTTCCACTCGCATCAGTGAGCAGCGGCGGCGCTACGCGCTGATGCGCCCGGACTATGCTGCAAACTGGTTCATTGTATTGTGTGCGCCGCCCGCTTTCAGTGCCGCTTCCCCGGCGAAATAGTCCTTGTGATCATCGCCGATGTCGGACCCGGACATGTTCTGGTGCTTCACACAGGCAATCCCTTGGCGGATTTCAGCCCGTTGTACCGCCTTGACATAGCCCAGCATGCCGGCGTCACCGAAATATTCCTTCGCCAGATTGTCGGTTGATAGCGCTGCGGTATGGTATGTCGGCAAGGTGATCAGGTGATGGAAGATCCCCGAACGCCGCGCCGAATCGCGCTGGAATGTGCGGATGGCTTCGTCGGCTTCGGCGCCAAGTTCAGTCGCATCATAATCCACCGACATCAACCGTCCCCGATCATAAGCAGCCACATCCCTGCCGGCCGCAACCCACGCATCATAAACCTGTTGGCGAAAGTTGAGCGTCCAGTTAAAACTGGGTGAATTGTTATAAACCAGCTTGGCATTCGGAATGACTTCGCGAATGCGATCAACCATGCCCGCAATCTGTTCGATGTGAGGCTTTTCGGTTTCGATCCACAACAGGTCGGCACCGTTCTGCAAGCTCGTAATGCAATCGAGCACACAGCGGTCTTCGCCGGATCCCGCACGAAACTGGAACAGGTTGCTCGGTAGGCGTTTCGGACGCAGCAGCTTGCCGTCGCGGTTGAGGATGACGTCGCCGTTACGGGCCGTGGAGGCGTCTATTTCCTCGCAGTCGAGAAAGCCATTGTATTGATCGCCAAGATCACCAGGCTGTTTGGACACCGCGATCTGCTTGGTCAGGCCCGCACCCAGCGAATCGGTGCGCGTAACGATAATGCCGTCATCGACACCCAGTTCGAGGAAGGCATAGCGACAGGCGCGAACCTTGGCGAGAAAGTCCTCATGCGGGACGGTGACCTTGCCGTCTTGATGGCCGCACTGTTTCTCGTCGCTGACTTGGTTTTCGATCTGAAGTGCGCACGCACCAGCCTCGATCATCTTCTTGGCGAGCAAGTACGTCGCCTCGGCATTGCCAAAGCCGGCGTCGATGTCGGCGATGATGGGCACGACGTGCGTCTGGAAATTGTCGACAGCGGCGAGAAGCTGCTTTTCCTTGATTTGATCACCGGCAGTGCGGGCGGCATCGATGTCGCGAAACATCATGCCGAGTTCACGAGCATCCGCCTGACGCAAAAAGGTATAAAGTTCCTCGATCAGCGCCGGAACACTGGTCTTTTCATGCATCGATTGATCGGGCAATGGACCAAAATCACTCCGCAGGGCCGCGACCATCCAGCCCGACAGATACAGATAGCGGCGGTCAGTCGAACCGAAGTGCTTTTTGATCGAGATCATCTTCTGCTGGCCGATGAAGCCGTGCCAGCAACCAAGCGACTGCGTATAATTGGCCGGGTCAGCATCATAGGCCGCCATGTCGCGCCGCATGATGCCGGCGGTGTATTTGGCTATTTCGAGCCCGGTATGAAACCGGTTCTGGAGGCGAATGCGGGCAACCGATTCGGCACTTATACCGTCCCAAGTCCCCTTTTGTTTGGCAATCAGTGCCTGGGTCTGGGTGATGTGATCCTGATAGGCCATGGCGTGCCTCCTGATTGCGGTAATGTTGCGGTGCCGCGTAACCCTGCATGTCGGCGCGGCAAACCCGCAAAGAAGTCGCATTGTGTGACTTTACAATTTTTTCTTGTCGTGTTGTGAAGTTTGTACAATTCGGGAGAGGTAAGAGTCATGACCAATGAGCACCCGGTTTATATGGGCCCGCGCCTGCGTCGGTTGCGGCGCGACCTCGGCCTTACCCAAGCCAATATGGCGAGCGATCTCGATATTTCATCCAGCTACGTTGCACTGCTCGAGCGCAATCAACGGCCGCTCACCGCTGACATGTTGTTGAGGCTGGCACGGACTTACCGGCTCGATATGGCTGCGTTGGCCACCGATTCGCATGCCGACAACGTCGCCCGTCTTCAAATGGTGCTGAAGGAACCAATGTTCGGCGACATCGATGTGCCGGCGTTGGAGGCCAGTGACGTGGTGACCGGGTTTCCCGGGATCACCGAGGCGTTCCTGCGGCTGCACACAGCCTACCGCGAAGAGCATCTGGCGTTGGCGGATCGTGGTGCGGAGATGCACAGCGGCGATGCTTTTGCGTCCGACCCCGTCGCCGAAGCGCGGCGCTTCCTTGCGGCGCGGCGGAACAATTTTCCGGGCATCGATGATGCGGCCGAACTTTTGGCCGTTACCATCGCCGAGGCTGGGGGCTGGGCTGCGTATTTGACCACTCGGCACAAGTTACGTGTCCGGCGCCTGCCTGCCGATGTCATGGGAGGAGCGATCCGCCGCTTCGACCGCCACCGCGACGAGATACTGCTCGATGATACGCTCGACAATGCGAGCCAGAGTTTCCAGCTGGCGTTGCAGTTGGCATGGCTGGAACTGCGCGGCGAAATCGATTCGCCTCTCGCCGGCTGCAGCTTCCTAACTGAAAGTGGCCGCCGGCTGACCCAGAAGGCGCTGGCAAGTTATGCGGCCGCCGCGATGATGATGCCGTATGCGGCGTTTGCCCGCGCCGCGGAAAGGCGCCGTTACGATGTGGAGGCGCTGGCGCGGCAATTCGGCGCCAGTTTCGAGCAAGTCGCACATCGTCTGACGACGCTGCAAAAGCCGGGTGACGAACGGGTGCCATTCTTTTTCATCCGCATAGATCCGGCTGGAAATGTTTCGAAACGGCTTGATGGCGCGGGCTTTCCATTCGCGCGCCATGGTGGTGCCTGCCCGCTATGGGCCGTGCATCAAGCCTTCCGACGACCGCGTGAAATCATCACGCAGTGGATCGAGTTGCCGGATGGCCAGCGCTTTTTTTCCATCGCGCGGTCGGTGACCGCCGGCGGCGGTGCCTATGCCGCAACGCGCGTCGAACGCGCCATTGCGCTTGGATGCAGCGCCGAACATGCGGCCAAACTGGTGTACACCCAAGCCGCTGGGAGCCCCGGCCCGGAAAGCGCGACACCCATCGGCGTCACCTGCCATTTGTGCCATCGGCCGCGCTGCACGGCGCGGTCAGCGCCGCCAATCGGGCGCGCTGTGCTCCCCGACGATTTCCGCCGTGCCAGTGCGCCGTTCGGATTTTCGGAAATCTAGGGAGGGCGGACTGTGGCAGTGGCGGGGCGCGATTTTCGCTGCCTCCGCCACTTCCTCCCCAGTAGACGCTAAGCACTTGCAAGTTCCATTACGCTGCAACAAGCACAGGTCAATGCGATTTTTCATAGGAATCGCTATGATTTTTCGCTTTTTTATCGCTGCGATGCAGCATATCCCTCCGAAATCATCAGCGCCGAACGTTTCGAAAGGCTCATCATGTCCAGCGGCATCCAGATCACCGGGGCGCTGCGTCCCGGTTACGACACGATCCTCACCGAAACGGCGCTGGCGTTCGTCGCCCAGTTGCATCGGATGTATGAGCCAACGCGCCGTTCGCTGCTCGGTGCTCGTCACCAACGTCAAGCCTGGTGGAATGCCGGCAACACCATCGATTTTGCTGGCGAAATGTCGTCGGTGCGTGACGACCCTTATTGGCAGGTCCGTCCAGCGCCGCACGATTTAACCGATCGCCGCGTTGAAATCACTGGGCCATGCGATCGCAAGATGGTGATCAACGCGCTGAACAGTGGCGCGCAATGCTTCATGGCCTGTCTTGAAGACGCCAGCGCCCCGACCTGGGATGTCATGGTGTCCGGCCAGGTCAATTTGCGGGATGCGGCAGCAGGGACAATCTCGCTCGACGACAAGGGCAAATCCTATGCGTTGAATCCCAAAACCGCGACGCTGATCGCGCGGCCACGCGGTTGGCACCTTGATGAAGCGCATATGATCGTCGACGGCGAGCGCGTCGCCGGTGCCATCTTCGATTTCGGGCTGTATTTCTTCCACAATGCCAAGGCGTTGCTGGCGCGCGGCTCGGGACCGTATTTCTATCTGCCCAAGCTGGAGCATTATCTCGAAGCGCGGCTGTGGAACAATATCTTCACCACCGCCCAGTCGATGATGAACCTGCCGCTCGGTACCATCCGCGCGACGGTGCTGATCGAAACCTTGCCCGGCGCCTTCATGGCCGAAGAAATCCTTTATGAATTGCGTGACCACATCACCGCGCTCAACTGCGGCCGCTGGGACTATATCTTCAGTTACATCAAGACTTTTCAAGCCGACCCGTCGAAAGTCCTGCCTGACCGTGCCGCGGTGACGATGACGTCCCCGTTCATGGCCAAATATGCAGCGCATGTCGTCCGCACCTGCCACAGGCGCGGCGCCCATGCGATGGGCGGCATGAGCGCCTTCATCCCGGTCAAGGACGATGAAGCCGCCAATGAGCGCGCCTTTGCCGCCGTTCGTGCAGACAAGGACCGCGAAGCCACGCTCGGCCATGACGGCACCTGGGTGGCGCATCCCGGTCTCGTCGGCATTGCCCGTGACGTCTTCGACCGCCTGATGCCGACACCGAACCAATTGTCGGTCATCCCCGAAGGCCAAGCCACCGCCGAGGACCTGACCACCGCGCCCGATGGCCCCAAGACGCTGGCCGGGCTCACCAACAACGTCAACGTCGGCATCGGCTATATTGCCG
>JAYUUE010000098.1:0-1823 GCA_043754785.1 Polymorphobacter sp.
CACCACGCCCAGCGTGTCCTCAAGCGCCCGTATCTGCTGGCCCACCGCTGCCGGCGTCACCGCCAGCTCGTCCGCCGCCTTGGTGAAACTCAGGTGCCGCGCTGCCGCGTCGAAAACCCGCAAGGCGTTGAGCGGCAGATGGGTGCGCTTCATGTCAATGCAGCTTCCGGCGCGCGTGCGGAAGTTCGAGCGCAAACGCCGGGATCGTCACGTCGAAGCGCCGGCCACCCTGCAATAGGGTATAATGCCCTTGCATCGATCCGGAATCGGTCGCCAACGGGCATCCGGACATATACTCATAGGCCTGCCCCGGCCCGATAACGGGCTGCACGCCAACCACGCCATCGCCGGCCACTTCCTCCTGATGGCCACGGCCATCGGTGATCAACCAGCTGCGTGACAACAGCTGCACCGGCACATCGCCGGCATTTTCAATACGCACCTGATACGCCCAGACATGATAACCGCGCGCTGCGTTGGATTGCTCGGCAAGATAACGCGGCGCCACCCGTATCGTGATCGATCCCGTGGTCGCCGCATAGGGGAATATCTGGTCGATCATCGACGACACTGCCTCATGCGACCGGCTTCACAACCCGCACGCTGTCAGCGCTTGGTCGAGGTCGTCGATCAGGTCGTCAGGGTCTTCCAGCCCGATCGACAACCGCAACATACCCTCGGTAATGCCCATCTGGCTGCGCACCTCCGGCGACACGCTGAAATGCGTCGTCGAGGCTGGATGCGTCATCAAAGACCGGGAATCACCGAGATTGTTCGAGATATCGATCAGTTCCAGCGCATCGAGTAGCGCATGCGCCTCGGCTCGCCCGGCCAAGAACAGCGCAATGATGGTGCCGCCCATCGCCATCTGCCGCATCGCCAGCGCGTGTTGCGGATGTGATGCCAGCCCCGGATAGCGACAGGTCGGCACACGGCTTTCCAGGAACGTCGCCACTTTCAGCGCATTCTCGCAGCTGCGGCGCACCCGCAAATCCAGCGTTTCCAGCGACTTCAACACCACCCATGCGTTGAACGGCGAAAGGTTCGGCCCGGTATGCCGTGCAAATGCCAGATAGGTGTCGTTCATCCATTTCTCGGTGCCGAGCACCGCGCCGGCCAGCACGCGGCCCTGCCCGTCGAGCAGCTTGGTCGCCGAATAGGCCACGACATCGGCACCGAAATCCATCGGCCGCTGGACGATCGGCGAGGCAAAAGCATTGTCGACAACAATGACCGCGCCGGCATCATGGCCGATGTCGGCAATTGCCCGCAGGTCGGAAATCTCCAGCCCCGGGTTCGACGGCGTTTCGAGAAAGAATACCTTGGTATTCGGCCGCCGCGCCTTCGCCCAAGCCTCGGTATCGCGCGCATCGACGGTCGTTGTCTGGATGCCGAAGCGCGGCAGGATCGTATCGACCAGCACCCGGCATGACCCGAACAGTGCTTTGCCAGCCACCAGATGGTCCCCTGCCGACAATTGGCACAACAGCGCCGCCGACATCGCCGCCATGCCGGTCGTTGTCGCGCGCGCCGCCTCGGCGCCTTCCAGCAGTGCCAGCCGCTTTTCGAGCATGTCGGTTGTCGGGTTCTGCAAGCGCGAATAGGTCATGCCGGGGCGTTCGCCGCGGAACCGCGAAGCCGCTTCCTCGGCCGAATCATACGCATAGCCCGAAGTCATGAAAATCGCTTCGGACGTCTCGCCAAAGTCCGACCGCATGGTGCCACCGCGCACCGCCAGCGTCGCCGGGCGCCATTTGTCGGTGATGCTGCGGTCCTGGCCGGTGAAACGTTTCATGCCGCCGTGGATAGCGGGGGCGCCGCGC
>JAYUUE010000099.1:0-5347 GCA_043754785.1 Polymorphobacter sp.
GTTGCCGATATTGGCGTTCAGCCGCGCCTTTGCCGCCTCGCGGCCAAGATTGTGCGGGATATCAACGACGGTTGGAGCGGCCATGCGAATGATCATGCCCGCTGCGGCGCGCCGCAGCAACCGTGCCCGCACCCCCGCCCGCACCCCCGTCTGTACCTTGACCGGCCGCGCGTTGGGGGCTGATATGCACCGACAACGCAAAAAGGGGTGGTCATGCGCGTGCAACAAGCCGGTCTGGCGCTCCTTTTCGGCCTCGCGACCATCGCCGCAGCACCGCTGCAGGAGGACGTGAACCGCTATCGAAACGGCCATGAAGCGGCTATCATCGGGCAGTTGGGCGACATGCTGGCGGTGGAAAGCGTCGCTGCCAATCCCGCAGGGTTGCAGAAACAGGCCGAAATGCTCGCTGGCGCGCTCAAGGCACGCGGGTTCGCGGCGCAATTGCTCGATGGCCACGGGGGCCCGCCGGTGGTCTTCGGGGCGTTGAATGCCCCCAAGGCGACGCGCACCGTGGTGTTCTATGCGCATTATGACGGGCAGCCGGTGGTGCCGGCGCAATGGGAAACCCCGCCGTTCGCGCCGATCATGCGCGACAAGCCCCTTGCGGCAGGCGGGAAGACTGTCGATTGGCAGGCCAAGGACGTCACAATCGACCCGGAATGGCGGCTGTATGGCCGCAGCGCCAGCGATGACAAGGCCGCGATCGTCGCTTTTCTTTCCGCTTTCGATGCGATCACCGCTGCAAAACGCAGCCCGAGCGTCAATATCAAGGTCGTCTGGGAGGGAGAGGAGGAGGCCGGATCGCCGCATCTGGGCGAAATCCTGCGCGCCAACAAGGCGCTGTTGGTCAGCGACTTGTGGTTGATTGGCGACGGGCCGGTGCACCAGTCGCGCCGGCCGCTGATCAGCTTCGGTGCGCGGGGTGTGATGGGGCTCGAAATGACGATCTATGGCCCGGCGCGGGCGCTCCATGACGGCCATTACGGCAATTGGGTGCCCAATCCGGCGGTGATGGCGGCCAATCTGGTCGCCGCGATGCGCGATGACGACGGCAAGATCCTGATTCCAGGCTTCGGCGACGACGTCAAACCGCTCATCCCCGCTGAGACCGCTGCCATCGCCGCCCTGCCGCCGGTCGAAGCTGCACTGAAAGCCGATCTTGGGATCGCCCGCACCGAAGGTTCCGAAGGCTTGACCGCGAGCACCATGCGCCCGGCGCTGAACATCCGCGGCATCAACGCCGGCAATACCGGGGCAAGCGCTGCCAACGCCATCCCCACCGAAGCCGCGGTATCGCTCGATTTTCGCCTGGTGCCGGGGCAGACGCCAGCCGCCGTGCGGGAAAAGGTCGAAGCTTTCCTGAAAGCGCGCAGCTGGACGGTGATCGAAACCACCCCCGATGCCGCCGCGCGTGCCGCGCATCCCCGCCTGATCAGGCTCGAATGGGATGGGGGTTATCCGGCCTTTCGCGCCGACATGACGACATCCGCCGCCCGTGCTGTAATCGCCGCAGCGAGCACGGCCGCCGGCCAACCGGTAGCGGTGCTGCCGATGATGGGCGGCAGCGTGCCGCTCACCATGTTCGACGATGTATTCGGCGTGCCAATCATCGGCCTGCCGATCGCCAATCACGACAACAGCCAGCACGCCGCCAACGAGAATTTGCGGCTGCAGAACCTGTGGGACGGCATCGGGGTCTATGCAGCGATGTTGGCCGGGCTGGACTGGTAAAGCGCGGCGACCCGCCGGGCGTTGTCACAGGTGTCACCGGCGGTGCATTTGCAGCGAATATAGGCGCAGAAGGAGGCCGGCGGATGCGCGAAAAGGAACTGCGGCTCGCCCTTGTCTGCTACGGCGGTGTCAGCCTCGCCATCTATATGCACGGCACGACCAAGGAAGTCTGGAAACTGGCGCGCGCCTCGATGCGCCGTCATGTGTCGGCGGGCACGGTTTTGCCGCCGCCGGGGGACAGCGAAATCGTCTATGGCGCGCTATTGGAGGCGCTGGCGCCGCAGCTCGATCTGCGCATCCTTGTCGATATCGTTGCCGGCGCCTCGGCGGGCGGCATCAACGGCATTTTGCTGGCGCAGGCGATCAGCCAAGGGTCGGACATGGAGCCGCTGCGCGACCTGTGGCTCGATGGCGCTGACAGCGACCGGCTGCTCGAAGCCGAAGGCGCCGCCGAACGCTTTTCGAAACTGTGGGCGACGCCGCTCGTCTGGTGGGCGCAGCGGCGGGGTCTGGTGATGGACGAAGTCGACGAGCCGGCGGCGCGCGCCGAGGTGACGCGCAAGCTGTCGCGGCTGATGCGGTCGCGCTGGTTCACCCCGCCGTTTTCCGGCATCGGCTTTTCGGCGATCCTCTATGATGCGCTGGCCGCGATGGAACAGGGGGTGCGCACGCCGCCGCTGATCCCGCCGCTGCAACCGCTCGATCTGTTTGTGACGGTTACCGATTATCACGGCGCCGCCGAAACCCTGCGCCTGCATTCGCCGCCGGAAATCACTGAAAACGAGCATCGCCTGGTCATCGGTTTCAGCGATCCCGGCCCCGGCCATGACGGCCGGCGCCATCTCGGCGACATCGCCGAACTGGCGTTTGCGGCGCGCGCCACCGCCTCCTTTCCCGGCGCCTTTCCGCCGGCGCGCATTGGCGAAATCGATGCGGTGGTCGCCGATCGCGGTGCCGTTTGGCCGGGGCGCGCGGCGTTTTTGCGCCGGGTTTTCCCCGGCCACACCAAGCCCGAGGCCGTCACACTCATCGATGGCGCTGTGCTTAACAGCCGCCCGTTCGGCCCGGCCATCGAGGCGCTGTCGCAGCGGCCATCGCATCGCGAGGTGGACAGGCGCTTTGTCTATGTCGATCCAAAGCCCGGCATGCACGGCCAGGGGCCGACCAATGCACCCCCCGACTCGATGATCCTGCCGGGGTTCTTTTCCACCGTGCTGCGCAGCCTTGCCGATATCCCCCGCCAGCAACCGATCAACGACAATCTTGCCGCCATCGATGCGCTGTCGGCGCGCGTCCGCCGCCTGCGCCATGTCGTCGATGGCATGGCGCCCGAAGTCGATGCCGCCATCGAAAAGGCCGTCGGCCTGCGGGTCTTCATGTTCACCCCGACCACGGCACGGCTGGCCGAATGGCGATCCCGCACCCAAAGCGTCGCGGCGCGCGAGGCCGGTTTTGCCTATGCCGCCTATGGCCAGTTGAAGATCGCCCAGATCGTCGAATCGCTTTCGGACCGGCTGGTGGTACTCGGCGGGGCGCCGCTGGAGGGGGTGCGCGCCGCGGTCTGGGGCCATGTCCATGCGTATGGCATAGACACGCCGGCGCAGGCGCTGGAAAAGGCCGGTGCGACCTCGGACTATGTGGCGTTCCTGCGCAATTTCGATCTGGAGTTCCGCATTCGCCGGCTGCGCTTCGTCATCCGCCGCGTTAACAGCCTGACCGAAACCGCGATGGACGAGGCCGAACGCCATAGCCTGGAGGTGATGAAGGCCGGGCTTTACGAAATTGTTGGCCCGCATCTGCAACGCCGGCTGGCGGAATTTTTTGATGCGGCGATGGCCAGCGCCGCTGCCGCCACGACCGCCGACCCCGATGCGGCGCTGGCGGCGCTGGCCAGCGCCTTTGACCTCAAGGGCCTGGATACTGCCAGCGATGCGGCGCTGGTGGCGCTGTTTGCGCAGCTGGCGACGCGGACGCTGCGCCGCACCCTGCTCAGCGCCTATCTCGGCTTTCCGTTCTTCGACATTGCCATGCTGCCGCTGCTGCAAGGCGATGGCGTCGACGAGTTTGAAGAAATCAAAGTTGATCGCCTGTCGCCCGATGATTCGCTGTCCTTGCGGCATGTCGGCGGTGCACGGTTGAAGGGCGCGCAGCTGAACGCCTTTGGCGCATTTTTCAGCCGCGCCTACCGCGAGCATGATTATCTGTGGGGCCGGCTCCACGGTGCCGAACGGCTGATCGATATTGTCGCCTCGGCGCTGCCCGATGGCATGGCGCTGCCGGCTGCACAGCTAGCCGACTTCAAACGACAAGCGTTCCGCGCCATCATCGACGCGGAACGCTCTCGTCTTGGTACGCAAACCGCTCTCATCGCCGCAATCGCTGCCGTATGCGACGCGGCGGCCTAAGCGCCCGTCAAGCGACCGCGACTGCGACTGCCCGGCGCCGGCGCATGGCAGCGCCGGTTAAGCCAAAGCCCGCGATCATCATCGCCCAGCTTGCCCGCTCGGGAACCGCACCGGTCGTGCCGATTGTCAGGCCGTGCCAGTTTTCGCTATTATCGGTGAAGCTGATCGAGCTGAAAGTGCCGGTGAATTTCAGCACGCCATGGACTTCCTGGTTGGTCGAAAAGCTGTCGCTTGCCAGGTTCGGATTGAAGCTGCCGCAGCCCCAATAGCCACAGCCCTGGCTGACCACGGTGAAGGGCGAACTGAAGATCGGCGAATTTCCGTTCCAGCTGGTGAAGGCGAGATAGACATCCTTGACCGGCTTGGTGAAACTGAAGGTCTTGGTTCCACCCTGGTCCAACGCGATGAGATCGGGGCCGATCGGGCGGTTGACGACGCCCTGGGTTTAGCCATTATCGACCCAATAATCGGTGCCGGTGTTGTTGAGTTGGCTGAAATAGATACTGCCGGTGTAGGTGACGCCAACGCCGGCCATCGTGCCGGTTACCGTCGTCGCATTCGGCTGCGCAGTCAGCGATGCCCATTGCACGGTCACCGCCTGTGCCATCGAAGTGGTTGCCAGCAACATGGCGCCCATAAGCAATTTCTTCGTCATTTTACGCTCTCCACAAAACAAGGCTACGCCTTGCTCTGCATCAGGCATGCAAGAATAATGCCAGTCGCTTAAGGTGTTGGGAACATTATGGACAGAATGTAGGGTGATGAAAAACTGTAAAGCCAGCCATCACTCTCGCCGTTCAAGACGCGATTACCGATTGGCGATATGACGTCTGCCTCCGCAAAAACCAGGCGATGATGCCCAGCCCCAACACCGTCGGCACCGCCCAGATCACCGGGTTGAAGGCATGCGCCGGAAACAACTCGACCAGCCCGACCGATACGAACGCCGTATAGGCAGCGATCCCCGTTGCCACCATCGCTTTCAGATGTTCGGGGATATAGTCGTTGCGGCCCGGCGCGACGCGAAACATGAACCACAGATAGGTCAGTACGGTGCCGAAGCCGATGATCGACACCCCGACCATGAGCGGCTGCCGCAGCACGACCCCCTGCCAGGCGCAATTCGCCGCCGCCACCAGCACGGCGACCTGCAACGCCGTCATCGTCCAGTGCCGGTTGGCGGCATGGTCGCGCTTGTTGGCGATCATCTT
>JAYUUE010000100.1:0-5344 GCA_043754785.1 Polymorphobacter sp.
GGACGCCGCGAGCAATGCACGGATGCGATCGTCAAAATGTCTGTCCGGATGCGAGAGCGCTGTCATGCCGGTGTCAGGCACAGGAATCTTTGCGCTTCGCAAGTCTGGCATTTCTCTGTATGTGGCATAACGCGCGGGGACTGCGCGGAACCTACAGACGGAGATTTCCAAGATGAAGATTGCTTTGACCGTGGCGGCTGTGGCCAGCCTTGGCCTGCTCGCTGCTTGCGGTGAGAAGGCTGCCGAAACCACCGCCACCACGACCACGACCGAAACCACGGCACCGGCTGACGCCATGGCCACCACCACTACTGCGCCTGCCGCCGATGCCACCGCGCCGACTGCTGATGCGACTGCGCCGGCCGCCGATGCAATGGCCGCGCCTGCTGCCGGTGCAGCGGCTGCTGGCGATGCCATGAAGGCCGGTGCCGACAAGGCCGCCGATGCCATGAAGGCTGGCGGCGAAAAGGCCGCCGATGCCATGAAGGCCGGCGCCGACAAGGCCAATGACGCAATGAAGAAGTAAGCGCTGTATTACAGCGAATCGCTTCTTTTTGGGAACTAGGCCAGGCCCGCATCGCGGACCTGGCCTTTTTTCGTTCATTCAGCCGTCATTGCGCTTCGATCAAAGATTGGCCAATTGCCGTGATGTCAGTATGACGCGGCTGGTCAGAGTCGCGCCAACGGCTCGGTGTTTATTGGGAGAGCTACTGTGAAGATACTGTCGCACGGCCTTGCTGCCATTCTGCTGGCAGGTGCCGGCCTTACTGCTGCCCCGGTGTTTGCCGCTGAAAAGGTCGATACGCCCAAGCCGGTCAAATTGTCGAAGCCTGTGCAGGCAGCGCTCGCCGAGGCGCAGAAACTTCAGACCGCGGGCGACCATTCCGGCGCGCTGGCCAAGGTGGCGGAAGCCGAAGCTTTTCCATCACCGACGGTCGACGACATGTACATGACCGCCGCCGTGAAGCTGAATTCGGGTATCACCACCAAGAACAATGCGATCATCGAAGCGGCGCTGACCAAGATGCTGGCAACCGGCAAGGTGTCTGCGACTGACACGCCCAAGTTCGTCCGGACGGTAGGTTCGATGCAGCTGGAGCGCAAGGACTATAACGGCGCGACGAAATCGTTCGAACAGTTGGTCGCAATCAACCCCAATGATGGTGACGCGCTGATCGGCCTTGGCGAACTTTATTACGCGCAAAAGGTTAATGGCAAGGCAGTCGAGACCATCAACAAGGCAATTTCCGTTAACAAGTCAGCAGGCACTGCGGTCCCGGAAGCCTGGTATCGCCGCGCCTTGGGAATTGCCTATGATGGCAAGGTCGCTGGGGCCGTGCAGCCTGCGGCCTTGGCGCTGGTTTCCGCCTATCCGAATCCGGTGAACTGGCGCGATGCCGTGCTGATCACCCGCGATAACTATCCCAAGATCGACGAACAGACCCAGCTTGATATGCTGCGGCTGCAAGCCGCCACCGGCTCCCTGACTGGCGAACGCGATTTCGTCGAATATGCCGATACCGCGCTGGGCCGCGGCCTTCCTGGTGAGGCCGAATATGCGATCAAGCAGGGCGTTGCCAAGAACATGGTCACGCCATCGAAACCACTGGTAGCGGAGCTGCTGAAATCGGCGCAGGGCAAGACCGCAGCCGACAAGGCGTCACTGCCGGGTCTTGAAAAGGACGCCAAGGGAAACCCCAAACTGGCTATGGGCACTGGTGATGCCTATTATGGTTATGGCGAGTTCGCCAAGGCAGCTGTGTTGTACAAACAAGCGATTGGCGGTGTCGGTATCGATCCGGCAACGGCCAATTTGCGCCTTGGCGCAGCGCTTGCCAGGTCAGGCGACAAGGCCGGCGCTGCCGAAGCATTGAAGCAGGTCAAGGGCGGTCTGCGCGAAGAACTGGCGCGGTACTGGCTGATATTCGTCGGGGCTTGAGCGCGAAGGGCGCCGGTGAACACCATAGGCGCCCTTCCCAAAAATCGTCTCTCCGCCTATGGAGGCGCGACTCGCCTGCCGCTGGAGTCGTGCACATATGGACATTCGCCTCGGATTGACCTTTGACGATGTGCTGCTCGTGCCTGCCGCATCGGCGATCCTGCCCAGCATGGCCGATACATCGACCCGGGTAACGCGCGGCATAACGCTGAATATTCCCATTCTTTCATCGGCAATGGACACGGTGACCGAAGCCGATATGGCGATCGTCATGGCGCAAGCCGGTGGCATTGGTGTTCTGCACCGCAACCTGACCGTCGCTGAACAGGCACATGCAGTGCGGCAGGTGAAGCGGTTCGAAAGCGGCATGGTGGTAAACCCAGTGACGATGACGTCGGACCAAACGCTCGGTGATGCCCGGATGCTGATGGCGCACCACAGGATTTCAGGGTTTCCGGTGGTGGAAAAAGGTGGCCGCCTGGTTGGCATCGTCACCAACCGCGACATGCGCTTTGCCGAAAACGCCGACCAGCCGATTGCCGAACTGATGACGCGCGAAAACCTGATTACCGTTTGCCCCGGCACCACCGAAGCCGAGGCTCGACGGCTGCTTCACGCGCACCGGATCGAAAAACTGATCGTGGTGGACGCAGACGGCCATTGCATCGGGCTGATCACAGTCAAGGATATCGAGCGCGCCGTCACATATCCTAACGCCACCAAGGATGGCGCCGGGCGGCTGCGCGTTGCGGCGGCGACCACGGTGGGCGATCTTGGGCAGGAACGCACCGAGGCGCTGCTCGACGCCGAGTGCGACCTGATCATCGTCGATACAGCGCACGGTCATAGCGACCGGGTGGCGGAAGCCGTGACGCGCATCAAGAAAATGTCGAACTATGCCCAGGTCATCGCCGGCAATGTCGCCACTGCCGAAGCGGCGCGCGCGTTGATTGGGGCTGGGGCCGATGGCATCAAGGTCGGCATCGGGCCGGGGTCGATCTGCACCACGCGCGTTGTCGCGGGCGTGGGGGTGCCGCAACTGACGGCAGTGATCGATACGGCGGAAGCGGCTGGCAAACTGGGCATCCCGGTTATCGCCGATGGCGGGCTGCGCACCTCCGGCGATGTTGCCAAGGCGCTTGCCGCCGGTGCGGCAGCGGTAATGGTCGGCAGTTTGCTTGCGGGCACCGAGGAGGCGCCCGGCGAGATATTCCTGTGGCAGGGCCGCACCTATAAAAGCTATCGCGGGATGGGCAGCGTCGCCGCCATGGCGCGAGGGTCGGCCGACCGCTATTTCCAGCAGGATATCAAGGACCAGCTGAAGCTTGTTCCCGAGGGTATTGAAGGCCAGGTGCCCTACAAGGGCCCGGCGCGAGATGTGTTGCACCAGCTGGTCGGCGGAGTGAAGGCTGCGATGGGCTATACCGGCTCGGCAACGCTGGATGCCTTTCGCGCGCGCGCGCAATTCATCCGCATCACGGGCGCTGGCCTGCGCGAAAGCCACGTCCATGACGTGACCATCACCCGTGAAGCGCCGAACTATCCGACGACAGGATGAACTTGCCTTTGAAACACCTCCTATGACTCCGGCCGCCCGCGCGCAGGCCGCCATCGAATGTCTCGATGCCATTATCGCCGCCGCCCAAACCGGAGGGGCCGCTGCCGATACCATCGTCCAGCGCTATTTCATTGCCCGGCGCTATGCGGGATCGAAGGATCGCCGCGCTGTGCGCGACCTGGTGTTCGATGTGATCCGCGGCATCGGCTCGCCGCCGGTGTCGGGCCGCGCCGGTGTCATCGGCTACGCGCGCGCGCTGGCGCCTGACCTGCTCGATCTGTTCACCGGGATGGCCGATGCGCCGGGCCATGCCCCGCCGGTGCTGATCGCTGGCGAGGCCGAGGCGACGCCGTCGCTGGCCCCGGGATGGCAGCTCGATCAATTGCGTCAGCGCTTTGGCGCTGCCAGTCCGGCTTTGGTGCGCGCTTTGCTTGGCCGGGCGCCGCTCGATTTGCGCGTCAACAGACTGTGTGCCACGCGTGACGAGATCATGATCGAACTGCCTGAATTGGCGCCGGCGCGATGGACGCACGATGGCCTGCGTGCCCCCGCCGGGTTAAACATCGAGACGCTGCCGGCGTTTCATGCCGGCAAGATTGAAGTGCAGGACGAGGGTTCTCAGCTTGCTGCACTGGCCGTGGGCGCACGCCCGGGCGAAACAGTGATCGACCTGTGCGCAGGGGCCGGCGGCAAGACGTTGGCGCTGGCCGCCGCGATGCACGATCAGGGGCGGTTGATCGCCAGCGATACCGACCGCGGGCGGCTTTCGGTGATGCCGCAACGGCTGGCGCGCGCCGGGGTCAGCATCGCCGAGACGCGGCTGCTTAACCCGAAAAGGGAATGGGATACGCTGGCCGACCTTGCCGGGCTGGCCGATCGCGTCGTGATCGATGCGCCGTGTTCGGGCACCGGCACCTGGCGGCGAAACCCCGAGGCGCGCTGGCGGTTGACACCCGAGCGACTGACCCGGCTGACCGCTGAACAGGACCGGCTTTTGCAACTTGCCGCGCAGCTGGTGCGCGTCGGTGGCACACTGACTTATGTGGTGTGTTCGCTGCTGCCGGTTGAAGCGGAGGCGCGGGTGGCGCTGTTCTTGGGGCGCTCGCCGAGCTTCGAAGCGGATATGTTCGAAATCGCCACCCAACCGCAGCCGGTGACCAGCACAGTACTTTCACCAGGCGTCGAAGGCTGCGACGGTTTCTTCATCGCAAGGCTGAAGCGCGTCTGCTAACACCAGCGCGGGGTTTTTGGGAGAAAGCGATGCGAACACGAACTGCATTCCGGCTTTATGGCGCAATTTCCGGCTTGGCGCTGGCATCGGCGGCAATAGCAGTGCCGGTCGGAGACGACGTGCTGAAGCCGGCATCAGTGCGGTTGGCCGATGCTGGGCGTGCGTCGCTGGCCAAAGGCGACGCTGCTGTCGCTATCGACAGTTTTGAAGCGGCGCTGGCCAGCGACCCGAAAAATATTGGGGCATTTTCAGGCATCGCGCAAAGCTATGATCAACTGGGATTGCCCGGCAAGGCGGTGAAATATTATCGCGAAGCGCTGGCGCTCAACCCATCCGACATTTCGGCGCTCGAAGGCCAGGGCAAGGCCTATATCAAGCGCGGCGCCACCGCGCGGGCGCAGATCAACCTGGCGCGGATCAAGGCGCTATGCAAAGCCGATTGCAGCGCCGCGACGCGACTGCAGGCGGCGTTGAGCGCGCCAGTGGTCGCAGCGGCCGACGTGCCGAAGGCGGCGGTGAAAAACTGATCGTCTGCGGTTGGTCAGAGACGCGCGGCAGCCTTCGCAAACGCTTCGACTGGCACCGTTTCCGCACGGGCTTCTGGACTGATGCCTTG
>JAYUUE010000101.1:0-1819 GCA_043754785.1 Polymorphobacter sp.
GATGCACTGGCGAGGTTGCCGAAGCTGAGCGCGGCATAATTGTGCGTCGGGCCAATCAGCCCGTCGAAGTTGATTTCGCCGATCACGCGCGAAGCCCGACTGCGATTCCGCCGTCCGGCGCATCGGCCTCGAGGCTCGCGACTGGCCAGGCGGCATAGTCGGCGGCGTAATAGGCGCTGGGGCGATGGTTGCCCGACAGGCCGATGCCGCCGAAGGGCGCGTTCGACGCAGCGCCGTTCGTCGGGCGGTTCCAGTTGACGACACCGGCGCGGCTCGCTGTCCAGAAACGATCATACAGCGCCGCATCACCGCCAATCAGCCCCGCCGCAAGCCCGAAGCGCGTGGCGTTGGCGACGGCGATGGCGCCATCCCAATCGGCGACGCGCGTCATCTGCAACACCGGCCCGAACAGTTCGACATCAGGCACCCCGACAAGGCCGGTAACGTCGAACAGCGCCGGCGACACGAACGGCCGGTCGGGCCGGGCACGGACCAGCGGCCGGATGATGCGCGCGCCTCGCGCCAACAGCGCTTCGGTGCCTGCAACCAGGCCATCGGCGGCGCGATTGGCAATAACCGGCCCCATGAACGGCTGCGGATCGTCGTACGGCGCGCCGACGATGATGCGATCGATCAATGCGGTAACGCGATCGAGCAGCGCCGCTTCGGTGCCATCGCGCACGATGAGACGCCGCGCGCAGGTGCAGCGTTGCCCTGCCGACAGATAGGCCGACTGGACAATCAACGCCGCCGCCCCATCAAGGCAGTCGTCGGCGACATCCCACACGATCAACGGGTTGTTGCCGCCCATCTCCAGCGCCAGGATCTTGCCCGGCGTCTCGGCGAACTGCCGCGCCAGCGCCGCGCCGACATGCGCCGACCCGGTGAACAGCAACCCATCGATGTCGGCGCCCGCCAGCGCCCGGCCGATTTCGCCGCCGCCGTGGAGCAGTGTCAAAACGCCCGGCGGCAAACCTGCGGCAGTCCAGCAATCGGCCATGAAATCGGCCACTGCCGGCGTCAATTCCGACGGTTTGAAGACCACCGCGTTGCCCGCCAGCAGGGAGGGCACGATATGTCCATTGGGCAAGTGCGCCGGGAAATTGTACGGCCCCAGCACCGCGAGCACGCCGTACGGCTTGTGACGCAGCACTTGGCGGACGCCGCCGACTTCCCCGGTTCGCGATCCGGCACGCTCCGTCTGTGCCGCGATAGAAATATCGACCTTCGCAGCGACCGCGGCGACTTCGGTGCGGGTTTCCCACAAGGGTTTGCCGGTCTCGAGCGCGATCAGTTGCGCGAACGCATCGGCCCGCGCCGTGACTACCGTTTTGAACGCTTGCACCACCGCGATACGCTCGGCCAGCGGCGTCAACGCCCATTCCGGTGCCGCCGCCCGCGCCGCAGTGGCCGCAGCACCAGCATCGCCCGCTACGCCCTGCCAGACGACATCGCCAGTGCACGGATCGATCGATTCAAAACGCGACATGGCGCACCTCGTCCCCAACCGCGACGCCCATCAATGCTGCCTCGCCCGCCGGCAGGGCCGCGTCGCCGACACGGCCGATCCAGGCGCGAAATTCGGCCAGCCGCCCGGTGGCGACAAGCGACCGTGCAAAGCCGTCGCCGGTGGGGCACAAACGGTCGACGGGCATCAGCCTTGCGTCGCGGATGCTGCGCAGACTGTCGGTGCGAGCCGTCACCGTCGGGCCGCCGTCGAAAATGTCGACATAATTGTCATAATGGAAACCTTCGGCCTCGAGCATCGCCAGCGCGGGCCGGCCCTTGGGGTGCGGCTGGCCGAGGACGGCGCGCGCCG
>JAYUUE010000102.1:0-5334 GCA_043754785.1 Polymorphobacter sp.
AGCTGCGTCGGCGACCAGGGTTTTGTCGGCTGGCGCAAGCAATATGCCAAATTCACCCCGGCAAGCTCGACCGAAACGTTGCAATTCCTCGCCTTCGGCACCCTCGCCGGCCTTCCGCCCTTCGTCCTTCTCGATGGCGTGAGCCTGGCAGTACCGGAGCCATCTGCATGGATACTGCTCATCGCTGGCTTCGGCCTGGTCGGCGCGGTGGCCCGGCGGCAGTGCGTCGCGGTCTCGGCCTGACGTCAGGCCCTACCGAAAGGCACGGCGAACCGAATAGCTGAGTCCTTGCGGAATCGCTGGTAACCAGCCTACAGCGTGGGGCAGTTCGCTCGGCGTTCTGCCCGACCCATTTTTTCGCAATCGGTTCCTTGCCCCATGTCGTTCTTCAGCCGGATGTTCTCGTTCCTCAGCCAGGATATGGCAATCGACCTGGGGACAGCCAACACGCTGGTTTACGTCCGCGGTCGCGGCATCGTCCTCAACGAGCCCTCGGTGGTGGCGATGGAAACCATTCGCGGCACCCGCAAGGTCGTGGCGGTCGGCAATGAAGCCAAGGTGATGATGGGCAAGACGCCGGGCAATGTCGAATGCATCCGGCCCCTCCGCGACGGGGTCATCGCCGATATCGATGTCGCCGAGGAAATGATCAAATATTTCATCGCCAAGGTCCATACCTCGCGGCTGCCGCGCTTTCCCGAAATCGTCATCTGCGTGCCCTCGGGGTCGACCAGCGTCGAAAAACGCGCCATCCGCGATGCCGCCAACAACGCCGGCGCGTCGCAGGTTTATCTCATCGAAGAGCCCATGGCGGCGGCCATCGGTGCCGGAATGCCGGTCACCGAGCCAATCGGCAGCATGGTCGTCGACATCGGTGGCGGCACCACCGAAGTCGCCGTATTGTCGCTCCGCGGCCTCGCCTATACCACCAGTGTTCGCGTCGGCGGGGACAAGATGGATGAAGCCATCGTTTCCTATGTCCGGCGCAACCACAACCTGCTCATCGGCGAAATGACCGCTGAGCGTATCAAGAAGGAAATCGGCACTGCCAAGGCCCCCGCCGATGGCATCGGCCTGACAATGGAGATCAAGGGCCGGGATCTGATGAACGGCGTGCCGAAGGAAATCACCATCAACCAGGCGCAGATTGCCGACGCGCTGGCCGAACCTGTAGCGACCATCGTCGAAGGCGTGCGCACCGCTTTGGAAAACACCCAGCCCGAACTGGCGGCCGACATTGTCGATCAGGGCATCGTGCTCACCGGCGGCGGCGCGCTGCTACATGACATGGACGTGGTGCTTCGCGAAGCCACCGGGCTTCCCGTCACTGTCGCCGACGATCCGCTGACCTGCGTCGCCATCGGCACCGGCCGTGCCCTCGAAGACCCGATGTATCGCGGCGTGTTGACGACGGCCTGACCTGCAAAGCGTGAATTGGGCTGCATGACCGCCCGGTAGGACGAAGGATGGACTGGACGCCCGCACCTCGAAGGTCGAGCGCCATGCGCCGCGAGCAGAATCTCGCGCTCGTGGGCGCTGTCGTGTCGGGTGCTGTCATCGCCACGGGCCTCCTCTTGTTGCTTATCGCCCGCGTCAACCCGGATGCCGGCGCTCGCATGCGCGGGCTGATGCTGGATATCGTCACGCCGGTCTGGAGCGTGATCCGCGCGCCATTTGATGGCATTGGCCGGGCGCTTAGTCTGGGCGGCGACTATCTCGGCGCCGTCGACCGCAACCGCGCGCTGACCGCCGATCTCGCCAAGGCCAATGCCGATCTGCAAAAGGCTGCCGCCGACCGGCTGGCCCTCGCGCAACTAAAGACCTTGATGAAGGTGCGCCAGCCCGGTCGCACCCCAATCGTTACGGCGCGCATCGTCGCCGCCACATCCGGCTCGGTGGTGCGCACCGCGTTGATCGCCGCCGGCACTGGCGATGGCATCGGCGTCGGCATGCCGGTCATCACCGCGCAGGGCCTGATCGGCCGCACCATCGAATCCGGCAATCATTCGGCGCGCGTGCTGCTGCTCACCGATCCCGCTAGCCGCATACCGGTCGTGGTGCAACGCACCGGCCAGGCAGGCCTCGCCATCGGCGGCAACCGCCCGGCGCTCGAACTGCGCGATCGCGTCGGGCCCGAAGTGCCGTTGCTCGCCGGTGATCGACTGGTGACGTCGGGCGATGGCGGCGTGTTCCCGCCCGGTGTCCCCGTCGGCACCATCATCGCCGCCGGCGTCGAACCGCCGCAAATCCGCCCGGCGGCAACGCCGATCGGCGTCGGCTTTGTCACCATAGAGGCGGCGTGGCTGGCACTGCCGACCGAAGTCGCCGTTGTCACAACCGCAGCGCCCATCCCCATCGAAGCGCAGCGCGTCACCCGCACCGCAAAGCCCAAACCCCAATGATCGATCGCGGCGCGCCACCGCTGCGCCTGATGAGCGCGTCCGAGCGCCGTCGCTATCTGTTTGGCTATTGGCGCGTACTGGTGCCGTCACTCACCGTTCTGGCGCTGCTGTGGGTGATGACGCTGCCGTTGCTAGTACCGGTTCCGGTGTTTCCGCAGCTTGGCATGCTTGCCATCTTTGTCTGGGCGACCTTTCAGCCGGGGCTGATGCCGCCTTGGGCCGCATTCATCCTCGGGCTGTTCGCCGACCTGTTGTTTGCCCAGCCATTGGGAGTTAACGCGACATTGTTCGCCGGCACCGCCACGTTCGTCCGCGTATTTGAGTCGCGTTACGGCCACCATGGCCATGGCTTCGATTGGGGCGTCGCCAGCGGCGTCATCATCGTCTTTGCGCTGTTCACCACCCAGTTGATGGCATTGGCGGGTCGCCCGGTGCCGCTACTGCCCATGGGCTGGCAGATCGTCACAAGCGTCATAGCCTATCCGATGGTCGTCGCGCTGTGCGCTGGCATCCAGCGCCGCGCCTTTGGCGCCGGCATCCAGCGATGAGTAACGAAACCACCCGCCAGCAAAGCTTTTCGCGGCGGGCGTTCGTTCTCGGCGGCAGCATGGCGGCGGTCGGCACCGCATTGATTGCCCGAATGACCTGGCTGGCGATCTTCGAAGGCGAGCAATACCGGCTTGCGTCCGAAAATAACCGAATCCAGCAGCGGTTGATCCCGCCGCGTCGCGGCTGGATCGTCGATCGCGCCGGTAAGCCGCTGGCGCTCAACAAGCCCGATTATCGGCTGGAGCTCATTCCCGAACAGATCGCCGATCTTGACGCAGTCATGGCGCGCATCCGCCAGGTGCTGCCGATCAGCTGGGACGACGAACTGCGGATCCGCGCCGATATCGCCATCCAGCCCGGCTATATGCCGGTGGAAATCGCGCGGCAGCTCGATTGGCCGACATTCGCCGCGCTCAATGTCCATGTCGCCGATATTCCGGGCGTATCGCTGGTACGGGCCTTTGCCCGCGTTTATCCCAATAATGACCAGTTCGCGCATCTGCTCGGCTATGTCGGCGCGCCAACGCCCGAACAATACAAGCAGCAGAAGGACCCGGTGCTGATCTTCCCCGGCTTCCGCATCGGCAAGGATGGCTTGGAACGCGGCGAGGACCGTTCCCTGCGCGGCACCGCCGGCGCCCAGCGGGTCGAGGTGACAGCGCGTGGTAAGGTGGTGCGCGACCTCGAAACACGCGGCGACACGCCAGGCGAAACGCTGAAACTCACCATCGACCGCGACCTGCAAAGTTTCACGGCGCGGCGGCTCGGCGACAACAGCGCCAGCGTGATCGTCATCGATTGCGAAACCGGCGACGTGCTGACCATGGTGTCGATGCCGGCGTATGACCCCAATTTGTTTTCCACCCGCGTCCCCGCCAAATTGTGGAAGGAATTGCAGGAAAACGATCACACCCCATTGCTCAACAAAAGTGCCATGGGCCTGTATCCGCCGGGCTCCACCTTCAAGATGGTCACAGCGCTGGCGGTCCTCGAAGCCGGCGTCGATCCCGGCGACGGCGTGCGCTGCACCGGCAAATATCAGCTTGGCAACAACACCTGGCACTGCCATTCGCGGCGCGGCCATGGCTTTGTCGACATGCACACTGCGCTGCCCAAAAGCTGCGATATCTATTTCTACGCCTTCGGCCGCCAGATCGGTATCGATGCCATTGCTGACATGGCGCGACGGCTCGGCCTTGGCCAGAAATACGACCTGCCGCTCGCCGGCCAGGCCGCCGGCATCGTCCCCGACACGGCGTGGAAGCGCAAGCGCTACGACAAAGACTGGAATGTCGGCGAAACGCTGAATACTTCGATCGGCCAAGGCTATCTCGTCGCCAACCCGCTGCAACTGGCAGTGATGACGGCGCGGGTCGCCAGCGGCAAGATGATCGTGCCGCGCCTGATCCTGCCACACGACAAGGCGCAGCCACCGCAATTCGCCTCGCTCGCTATTCCAGAGGATCATCTCGCCATCGTCCGGCAGGGCATGTACGACGTCGTCAACGCCGGTATAGGCACCGCCAAGGGCGCCCGCTCCCCCATCCCGGGGGTGAAGATTGCCGGCAAGACAGGCACCGCCCAGGTCCGCCGCATCAGCGCTGCCGAACGCAAGACCGGCGTCAAACGCAATGAATCCTTGCCGTGGCGACAGCGCGACCATGCGCTGTTCGTCGCCTTTGCCCCCACCGACACGCCGCGCTATGCCGTCAGCGTCATTATCGAACACGGCATCGCCGGCGGCAAATATGCCGCCCCCATCGCCCGCGACGTGCTGACGTTCCTGTTCGAACCCGAAAAGGCCCTGAAGGTCCTTGGCCCCATCGAAGCCAAGATGCACGCCGAACGCGCCGCGCGTGACCGACTAGCCGCCATTGCCGACGCATCGACAGTCCCGACGCCCCAGGCACCGGAAATGATGCCGAGCTGGTTGCGCACCGACAATCTGATCCTGCCGCCAACCTTTGAAATCATCGATCCCGATGCGCCGATCCAGCCACGGGAAGACAACTGATGTTCAACGGGCCATGGCTGCGGGAACTGGCCCGGCTGCCGTGGGGCATCGTGCTGGTCATCGTGGCACTCGGCAGCTTTGGCTTGGTGGTGCTCTATTCGGCCGCCGGCGGCGCGCTTCAGCCTTGGGCGCTGAAACAGGGAATCCGCTTCATCATTCTGCTCACCGCCATGCTGGCGCTGGCGATGGTGCGGCCCGAGATCTGGATGCGCTATGCTTGGCCGATCTATGGCATCGTGCTCGTCGGTTTGATCTGCGTGGAACTGCTCGGCCGGGTTGGCGGGGGCAGCCAGCGCTGGCTCGATTTCGGCATCATCCAGTTGCAGCCCTCCGAGTTTATGAAGCTGGCCATCGTGCTGGTCCTGGCGC
>JAYUUE010000103.1:0-5327 GCA_043754785.1 Polymorphobacter sp.
TCGCGCAAGCTGTCGATCGGCGGGTTGGTGACCTGCGAGAAGTTCTGGCGGAAAAAATGCGACAGGTTGCGCGGGTTGTCGGAGATGACGGCGAGCGGCGCGTCGTCGCCCATGCTGCCGGTCGCCTCCTTGGCGTCCTCGACCATCGGGCCGAGGATCAGTTCCATATCCTCCTGCGTCGCGCCGGCGGCGACCTGGCGGCGGCGGAGTTCGTCGCGGCCATAGCTGGCGCCGGGCTGGGCGCCATCATGGCCGGCCATCGAGCGGAAAGTGGTGAAATTGGCAACCAGCGCCGCATAATCATGGGCGCTGGCGATGCGGTCCTTGATCTCGCGGTCGGTATAGAAATGCGCTGACGTTCCCGGGTCGCCATCGAGATCGACGGCGATCATCTCCCCCGGCCCCAAGGCGCCGCGCATCAGCACATCGGCTTCGGGCACCACGACCATCCCGGCTTCGGAGCCAGTGATGAGAAGATTGTCGCGGGTGAGGCAATAGCGCATCGGCCGCAGCGCGTTGCGATCCAGCCCTGCCACGCACCAGCGGCCATCGGTCATCGCCAACGCGGCGGGGCCATCCCAGGCTTCCATGACGCTGGCGAAAAACGCATACATCGCCCGGTGCGCCTCGGGCAGGTGATCGTCCTTCCCCCACGCTTCGGGGACCAGCATCAGCTTGGCTGTCGGCGCGTCGCGGCCCGAGCGCACGAACGCTTCGAACACCGCATCGAGCGCGGCGGTATCGGATGCGCCGGCGGGGATCAGCGGCTTGATGTCTTCGGAATGTTCGCCAAAGGCCGTGGCGGCCATCTTGATCTCGTGGCTTTTCATCCAGTTGGTGTTGCCGCGCACCGTGTTGATTTCGCCGTTATGGGCGAGGCAGCGGAACGGCTGCGCCAACCACCATTGCGGGAATGTGTTGGTGCTGTAGCGCTGGTGATAGATGGCAAAGCGCGAGACGAAGCGTTCATCCCGCAAATCCGGGTAGAATACCGACAGTTGCTCGGCGAGAAACAGGCCCTTGTAGATGATCGAACGGGCGCTCAGCGAGCAAATGTAAAAGCCCTGGGTCTGTGCTTCGATCACCCGCTTTTCGATGCGGCGGCGGATGAGATACAAGTCTTTTTCAAAGGCTTCGATGGCACCAGGTCCGGGCATCCGCGGCGTTCCGGCTTCATCGGGGAGGGGCCCCGCAATCATGATCTGTTCGATTTCAGGCCGCGACTGCATCCCCTTGTCGCCGATCACCGACACATCGACCGGCACCCGGCGCCAGCCGTAAACCTTGTAGCCAAAGCCGATGATTTCGGATTCGACGATGGTGCGGCAGGTTTCCTGCGCCGCAAGATCGGTGCGCGGCAGGAACACCTGGCCCACCGCGAGCAAATTGGGCTTGGGGCTATGTCCGGCGCGGACGATATGTTCGTTGAAGAAATCGAGCGGAATTTCCACCAGCAGTCCCGCGCCATCGCCGGTTTTGCCATCGGCATCGACAGCGCCGCGGTGCCACACCGCCTTCAATGCATCGATGGCAGCCGTGACGACACGGCGCGAAGCGACGCCGTCGGTGGCGGCGATCAACCCGACGCCGCAGGCGTCGGACTCCATGTCCGGGCGGTACATGCCGACCTCGGCGATGCGGGCGCGCTCGGCGGCAGACGCGGTAAAAGCCTTTGATTTCGTCATGTGCAGCCTTACTTTTTCGGTGCGGGCTTGGCTGGCGGCGGCGCGTTGAGCGGCGCCAGCGCTGCCTGCAATTGCGGTGCCGCCGCCTTCATGCCGGCGTCGATTTTCTCGCTGATCATGCGCGTGCTGGCTTGGCCGATTTCGGCGGTGACGCGCCCTTGGCGGCTGTTGAGTGCCTGGCCAAGCGGCGTTTTGAAAAAGGCCGCCAACCCCTGGATTTCGGCAGCGCTGTAATTGCGCGCATAGGCAGTGACCGCCATTTCGGCGATGGCACCGGTATTTTCGCGGATGACCTTTTCGGCGACCTTGGCCTGGATGGCGCCGGCATTCTTCAACGCGGCGTCGAAGCGCGGGCGGTTGGCGGCATAGGCCTGGGCAAACCCCGGCTGCTGCGCCAGCATCGACCGCATGGCGACACCGGATCGCATCATCTCGACATTCTGGTTGAGGCTGCGGTTGACCTGGCCCTGCACATCAAGCTGCTGGACAAGGGCGCGCGCCGCAGTGACCGCGGCGGGATCGAGCGCCGGCGCCCGCGGCGCGGCGGGTGCAGCAGCGGCAACGACAACCGCGGCGAGCATGGCGAAGATCATCTGATAATCCTATTCTTTTGGTCGTTTCAGCGTGACGTTGCCGATGCCGGCGTGGCGCCGATCAGCTTATACACCTGCGCTTTTTCGCCTTCTTTCAAATCCACATAGCGCCGGACTTTCGGCAGATCAGCGGTCGCGGCGATAATGTCCTTTATCGCTCCCGGGACGACGCCATCGAGCCGCGTCATCAAAACCTTGCTGCTCTCGACATTCGCTGGATCGCGCCCGATTAGCGGTTGTGCTTCCAGATAAGCGGCACCGGCCGGGGTTCGCAAGAACGCCAGCAGCGCTGTCAGATCTGCAACCGAAAGCCTGTTGGCAAGCGCCACGCCGAGGCTGGCGCGCGCCAACGGATCATGCGCATCGATGATGGCGCCGATCCGCGTCGCAATCATGTCGGTGATGATCGCTTGCCGCTGCCCGAATGCCGGGTCCATCGCGGTCATTGCCTTGGTTGCCGTGGCTTCGTCGATGCGAATTTGCGCGCTGGGTTTGATTGCCGCGCCGCGCACAAAATCGCGCATCGCCGTATTCAGCATGGCATTGCGCGCGCCACCGCTCATCCTGTCGATATTGGGCTGCAATGCTTGACGCAACGATCCTACAGGCATCAACAAAGCGGCGACTTCACTCGCCGCCGTCAGCCGCGCGGGGTCGACAGGCGATGTCCGGATGCCGCGCGGCGGGGTCACCACAAGCGGGTCGATCGGCGCCGGCGCGGCGGCCAGCGATGTTACCGGCACCGCTCCTGCCGCGCCGACCAGCGGCAACAATGCCGCTGCCAAGGCCAGGTGCCAACCCCGCATCACGCCGCCTCCGCCGCTATCGCCACCCGTGCACGCAAATACTGGTGGATCGCCGCCGTCACGTCACGCCCGTCACGCACGGCCCATACCACCAGCGATGCACCGCGCACGATGTCGCCTGCGCCGAACACCCCGGGGATCGACGCCATCATCGTCTTGCCATCGATCCTCAATGTGCCCCAGCGCGTCACCGACAGGTCGGGCGCGCCGAACAGCGCGGGAAGCGGTTCAGGGTCGAACCCCAGCGCCTTGATGACGATATCGGCTTGTGCGGTGAACGCGCTGCCCGGCTCGGCTTCCGGTGCCCGCCTGCCATCGGCTCCCGGTTGCCCCAGCCGCATCCGCGTAGCCGTCACGCTCGTGCCGGTGATGGCAGCGGGGGCGGCGAGCCAGATGAATTCCACCCCCTCCTCCTCGGCGTGCGACACTTCGCGGATCGAACCCGGCATGTTGGCCCGGTCGCGCCGGTACAGGCATTTGACGCTGGCTGCGCCCTGCCGCACCGCCGTTCGCACGCAATCCATCGCGGTGTCGCCGCCGCCGATGACGACGACATGCTTGCCGGCGGCGTCAAAGCCGGCCACCACTGTATCGCCAAAGCCGGCGCGGTTCGATGCGGTGAGATAATCGAGCGCCTCCACGACGGTTTCGCCATCGGCGCCGGGGACTTCGACCTGCCGCGCGGCATAAACGCCGGTGGCGATCAGGACGGCGTCATGGCGCTGTCGCAATTCGACCAGGCTGGCGTCGCGGCCGACTTCAAAGCCTTGGTGAAAAACGATGTCGGCGTCGATCAATCGCTGGACCCGGCGCATGACGACAGGCTTTTCCAGCTTGAAGCCGGGGATTCCATAGGTCAGCAGCCCGCCGGCGCGATCATGCCGGTCATAGACATGGACTGTATAGCCCTTCGTGCGCAGCAACTCCGCCGCCGTCAGCCCTGCCGGGCCGGCACCGATGATGCCGACCGATTGCGATGATCGGTCGGCGACGATGCGCACCGGCTTGACCCAGCCATTGTCCCACGCCGTATCGGTAATGAACTTTTCCACCGAGCCGATGGTGACGCTACCGAAATCCTTTTCGATGACGCAATTGCCTTCGCACAGCCGGTCCTGGGGGCAGATGCGGCCGCAGATTTCCGGCATCGTGGAGGTGGCGGCGGACAGCTCATAGGCTTCCTCCAGCCGGCCTTCGGCGGTCAGCTTGAGCCAGTCCGGGATGTTGTTGTGGAGCGGGCAATGGACTTGGCAAAATGGCACGCCGCATTGCGAACAACGCGCCGCCTGCTCCTCGGCCTTGGCGATGATATAGGGACGGGCGATTTCCAGAAAATCACCGGTGCGTTCAACAGCGCCGCGCTTGGCGGGATAAGCCTGTAGCCGGTCAGTGAATTTCAACATTTTGGCGTCGGCCATGGCGAGCCCCTTTCACTGCGGCGTTAACCGGATCGAGCGGACGAGTCACGCGCAAAATGGCAATCAGGACAGTGTTACTGTCTCAATCCCGGTGCTTAACGCGCAGAAATCGGCTTGAGACGAAAAAACGTACCCGATCCGGCCCTATCGTGCGAGCAACCACACCAAGGCTGTCGACCCGGCGATGATTCGATACCAGGCAAAGGGCGCGAAACCGAATCGGCTGACGATGGCGACAAAGCCCTTCACCACCACCAGCGCGACGATGAACGACACGGCAAAGCCGATGGCGATATCGGACATCTGGCTCGCGTCGAGACTGTGACGGTTCTTCCAGAGCAACAGCGCCGTGGCGCCGCCGATCGTCGGCACGGCGAGGAAAAAGCTGAACTCGGCGGCGGTCTTGCGATCGATCTTGAGCAGCAGTGCCGACATGATCGTGGCGCCGGACCGCGACACGCCGGGGATCATCGCGACGCATTGGCCGATGCCGACGATCAGTGCCGCCCGCGCCGGCATCGCTTCGACGCTGTGCATGACCGGTGCCCCGGCATTCTTCTCGATCCACAGGATGGCGATGCCACCAACGATGAGCGCGATGGCCACGGTCAACGGGCTGAGCAGCATCGCTTCGAATGCCTTGATGAACAGCACCCCGGCGATACCGGCTGGAATGAACCCCAGGCAGATATTGCGCACGAACGCCCAAGCGCCGGCATCGCGGTTGAACAGCCCCACCGCGACAGCACTGAACCGCCGGAAATAGGCGACGACGACGGCGAGAATGGCGCCCGACTGAATGGCGATTTCAAAGGTGGCGTTGGC
>JAYUUE010000104.1:0-1811 GCA_043754785.1 Polymorphobacter sp.
CCCCAGCTGCCGCGCAGGATCACCGCGACGACGATCAGCGACAGCGCCGGATCGACCCACCACGCCCCGGTTTTCAGCATGACGAACCCCGATACCACCACCGCCGCCGACACCGCGGCATCGGCGAGCATGTGCAGATAGGCACCGCGAATATTGACATCACCCCCCGCCTTATGGGCTCGGCCGCGCGCAAACAGCCAGGCGGTGAAGCCGTTGACCAAAATGCCGACGCCAGCGACGATCATCACGACATTACCCGCCACCGGCTGCGGATCATTCAGCCGGCGCAGCGCCTCGACAGTGATCGCGCCGCACGCGGCAAACAGCAGCACGGCGTTGAGCAGCGCCGCCAGGATGCCCGACCGTTTCAGCCCGTAGGTAAAGCGCGCCGATGGTGGTCGCTGTGCCAGCCGCAGCCCTGCCCAGGCGACGGCCAACCCGAGCACGTCGGACAGATTGTGGCCGGCGTCGGCCAGAAGCGCCATCGAGCCCGCCGAAAGCCCGGCAACCGCCTCCATGGCGACATAGGCCAGGTTTATGCTGATGCCGATGGCAAAGGCGCGGCCGAAATTGGCCGGCGCATGGCTATGGCCATGGGTGCCGTGACCGTGCGCAGCCCCATGGTCGTCATCATCGTGTTGGTGTCCGGCCATGGTCCCTCATAAGAGAAAAACCTGACGGCACGAAAGCCCTGCTTGCATCCCGCACGGCCTGCAGGGCGTTATGAGGCACTATGGCCTTTCAGTCCTCCCGATCCGACCGCTACAAGGCGGCGCTGGTCACGCTGTTGGTGCAGGGCGCACTGTTCTATGCGCTGCTCATCGGGCTGTCCGGCGGGCCAGTAACCAAATTGGTCGAACGCTCGCTGATCTATATCGACCTGCCGCCCCCCGCGCCGCCGCCCGAACCGCCCGTCCGTCGTGCCCCGCGCCCGCAAGCCGCCGCTGCCCCGGCCAACCGCGTCGCCCGCGCCACGCCGCTCGTCGTGCCGCCGCCGGTTGTTCCGGTCATCGAAATTCCGCCAGTCGTCGCGGCGCCGGTCGCCGGCATCATGGCCGATAGCGATGCCGGCGCAGCACCCACGCCGGGCCCCGGCAGCGCCGCCGGCGGCGAAGGCACGGGAACGGGACAGGGCGGCAATGGCGACGGCGATGGTGGCGGCGGCACCCATGCCCGCTGGCGCAAGGGCCGCATCAGCAGCGCCGATTATCCCAAGGCCGCCGTCGATGCCGGCCTCGGCGGCGGGCTGGTGGCGCGCTATTCCATCGGCGCCGACGGGCAGGTGACGCGCTGCGAAATCGTCGAATCGAGCGGCAGCGCGCTGCTCGATGAGACGACGTGCCGGCTGGTGGTCAAGCGCTTCCGTTTTGTGCCGGCACGCGATGGCGCCCGGCGGGCGGTGCCGGACACGCTGTACGAGGACCATCATTGGGTGTTCGAGCGGCGGGGTGGGGAGGAGCAGGAGTAGGCAAGAGGCATGGGCAAAGCCCATGCTGACGTCGGACGAGTTCGGTCCGGGAGTCGAACCGCCTCGCCGGCCGATCTTGCGCGAGTCGCGCTTGAGCTTCGCTCCATCGCCGCCGCGCGGAAATGGAGCGGGCGAAGGGATTCGAACCCTCGACTTCAACCTTGGCAAGGTTGCGCTCTACCCCTGAGCTACGCCCGCTCGGCCGCTTGACCCCATTGGAGTCATCATGGCGAGCGACGCGGCTACACGCGCCCCTTTGCCGATGCAAGCAGAATCCGGCAAATCCCGCTGCGGCACCGCGTCGGGGTTGGCAAACCACCGGGCACGGCCCCATATGCCATAG
>JAYUUE010000105.1:0-5305 GCA_043754785.1 Polymorphobacter sp.
TACCGTGGCGATCAGCCGTGCCGCGCTGAATTATCCCGATTTGCTGATGCTGTCCGGTGGTTATCAGTATCGGCCTGACTTGCCTTTCATTCCTGGGACCGAGGCTTGTGGGGTGGTCGTTGCTGCCGGGGCGGGAGCCGAAGCGCTGCTGGGCCAGCGGGTGATCGTCGGCGGGCGTGGCGGGTGCTTTGCGGAACGGCTGACACTGGCCGTGTCCGGGGTGCGCCCGGTGCCGGCGGGATTGAACGATAGCGAAGCAGCGGCCTTTACAGTCGGGGCGTTGACGGCCTGGGTCGGGTTGATGACACGCGGGCGGTTGCAGGCTGGTGAGCGGGTGCTGGTGACAGGCGCCGGGGGCGGCATGGGGCTTGCGGCGGTGGCGCTGGCGGCACACGAAGGCGCGCATGTGGTGGCTGTGGCATCGTCGCAGCAACGCCTGGATTTGGCGCGGGCCGCCGGGGCGCATGAGGGGGTGTTGATCGACCGCGTGACGCCTCAAATTCTGCGGCGCGATATCGACGTGGTGTTCGATCCGGTCGGAGGCTCTCTGGCGATGCCGGCGCTGCGGACGTTGCGGCGCGGCGGGCGCTACCTGATCATCGGCTTTGTCGGGGGCAAAACGGCAGTGCCCCTCAACCGGGCGCTGATCAAGGAGATCGAGATACTGGGGGTGCGCGCCGGGGAATATGCGCGGCAAGACCCGGCGGCGGGGCGGCGACACATCGCGGCGATCGATGCGCGTGCGGCGGTGCTGCAACCGCAGATCGGCGCCGAAGTGGCACTGGAAGATGTCGCCGAGCTGTTCGATGCGATGGCCGACGGCACGTTGGTCGGCAAAGCCGTGGTTGCGGTGGCCGGGTGACGCAGTTCGACGCGATCGTGTTGGGTGCCGGCGGCGCCGGGTTGATGTGCGCGGCGGTGGCCGGGCAGGGCGGCCGCCACGTGCTGGTCATCGATCACGCCGATGAACCGGGCAAGAAAATTCTGATTTCCGGCGGTGGGCGGTGCAATTTCACCAACACCGGCGCGGTGGCCGAGCGTTATATTTCGAGCAATCCGCACTATGCCAAGTCGGCGATGCGGCGTTATACGCCAGCGGATTTCATCGATCTGGTGGGAAAACACCGGATTGCCTGGCATGAAAAGACGCTGGGACAGCTGTTTTGCGATGGGTCGGCGCGGGCGATCGTGGCGATGTTGATCGACGAATGCGGCGCCGGCGGTGTGACGTTGAGCCTGGGGCGCAGCGTTGGCGAGGTCGATCATGCCGATGGGGTGTTCCGGGTGCACTATGGCGACCGGGTTGCGACGGCGCCGGCGTTGGTGATTGCGACGGGGGGACCGTCGATTCCCAAGCTTGGCGCAACAGATTATGCCTATGGGCTGGCGCGGCGCTTTGGTCTGGCGGTGGTTGAACCGCGCCCGGCGTTGGTGCCGCTGACGCTGGCAGGAGATGAATTGCTGTTCCGATCGCTGTCCGGCGTCGCGGCGGACGTGGTGGCGCGGTGTGGCAAGGTGGGCTTTCGCGAGGCAGCGCTGTTCACGCACCGCGGACTGTCGGGGCCAGTGATCTTGCAGGTATCGAGCTATTGGCGGCACGGTCAGCCGGTGGCGATCAACTTCCTGCCCGATGCAGCGGCGGGGTGGCTGATGGCGGCGAAACGCGCGCGGCCGCAGGCGCTGCTGCGAGCGGCGCTAGCAGCGGTGTTGCCCGACAGGCTCGCGGAACTGCTGTGGGAGCGGATCGGGGTTTATGGTGATCTCAATAGTGTGTCCGATGCGGATTTGACGGCGATCGAGCGGCGGCTGGGCGACTGGCAATTCATGCCGAATGGGTCCGAAGGCTTTGCCAAGGCCGAGGTGACGGTGGGCGGCGTGGCGTGTGACGGGCTGTCGTCGCAGACAATGGCGGCAAAGACATTGCCGGGCCTGTACGTAATTGGCGAGGCGGTCGATGTGACGGGGTGGCTTGGCGGCTACAACTTCCAATGGGCATGGGCGAGTGGCTGGGCGGCGGGGAAGGCAATCGGCGCATTGTCTTAGTCCTCCCCCTCAGGGAGGAAACGAGAGACGCCGAAGGCGGACCTGGGGTCGTTTTGCGCCGATGACCCCCACCCGCAGCGCGAAGACGCGCGAGTCGCCTCCCCCCTGAGGGGGAGGATTAAAGTCAGACGCCGTTGGCCTTGAAGTGCGCCAGCATCCGCGCCCAGGCGTCGGGACCGTCGACCGGGTTGAAGCTTGGGCGATAGTCGGCGAGGAAGCCGTGGTCGGAGTTAGGGTAGAGCTTGATGCTGCTGCCCTTGGCATTGCCGGCGACAAGTGCCACCTGCATGGCTTCGACGTCTGCCACCGGGATGCCCTTGTCGAGCGCGCCGTAGAGTCCCAGCACCCGGGCCTTGAGCGCGCCGGCGATGTCGATCGGGTATTGCCGGGCCTCGGTGGCGGTGGGGCTGCCCTTGATGCGGCCGTACCAGGCGGCGCCGGCCTTCAGCTGCGGGAACTTGGCCGCTGCCATCCAGACGACCCCGCCGCCCCAGCAGAAGCCGGTGATGGCGAGGCGCTTGGCATCAACAAAGCCCTGCTTGCCGAGCCAGTCGAGGGTTGTTGAAACGTCGCCCATGACCTGATCGTTGTTGGCTTCGGCGACGATCTTCATGATCACCGGGAAGTCGGTGGTGGTGGCCAGCGTATTGTCGGGGTCGTTGCGGTGGAAAAAGCCCGGCGCGATGGCGACATAGCCGCGTTGCGCCAGGCGGCGGCAAATGTCCTTGATCCATTCATGGACGCCGAACACCTCGTTGACGACGATCACGGCGGGGTGTTTGCCCTTGGCTGTCGGGCGCGCGACATAGCCGGGCAGGCCGCCGGGCATCGTCACGGTTTCGATAGTCAGGCCGGCGGTGCTGGTGGTGATCGGCGCTGCGTCGGCGCTGACAGCGGCGGCGGCGTATCCGGCAGCGATGAGCGCGGCGAGGCTGCGGCGGCTGATGTGCAAATCTTCGGGTAACGTGCCTTCGGGGCGGGTCAATACGGTCATCGCGCGGAACTCCTTGGGGGTCGTCGCCGGCTAGACTAGGCTTGCTGAATGGCGATGCAACCGCGCACAAGGACCCTGTTGGCGGCGGCGGCAATCGGCGGCCTGTTGGTCGCCGAGCGGCTGTGGCCGAAGCGACTGCGGACTCAGCCCGAGCCGCAACGGACACTCACCAACGTCGTGTTGGGGGCTATCAACCTTGCGGTCATCGCCGGGGTGCAGCGGCCGCTGGCGATGGCGCTTGCGGGGCGTGTCGCGGCGCAGCGGCAGGGGGTGGCGCAGGTGTTGCCCCAGCTGCCGTTACCGCCGTGGCTGCGCGATGCAGCGGCGATTCTGTTGCTCGATTGGTCGAACTATCACTGGCATGTGGCGACCCACCGCGTGCCGGTGCTGTGGCGGCTGCACCGGGTCCATCATGTCGATGCCGACATGGACGCCTCGACGGCTTTGCGCTTTCATGGGCTCGACATGCTGGTGTCGGTGCCGCTGCGGCTGGTGCAGGTGCGGATGTTGGGCGCCAGTCCGCGCGCGCTGGCGCTATGGGAGGGGTGGTTCTTCGCCTCGGTGCTGTTCCACCATGCCGACCTCGAACTGCCGTTCGATGGCTGGCTGGCGCGGGCGGTGACGACACCGGGGATGCATGACATTCACCACCGGGCCGATGTGGCGGCGCTCGATTCGAACTTTTCGGCGGGGTTGAGTGTGTGGGATCGGGTGCACGGGACGTTTGCCGACAGTGCGCCGGACGTGGCGATCGGGGTGCCGGGCGGGGGCGAGCGGGGGTTACTGGCGGCGCTGATGATGCCGTTCATACAATCAACCGTGATGCCGGGCTTGACCGAGGCGCCGTTCTGCCTTGACAGCAAAGGCAAGTGAGCGGGATCCCGGGTCAAGCCCGGGATGACGGATAGGAGAGGGAATCATCGCCATAATTGCACCAGTCGTTGCGCCTACGACGCCGCAGCCGTTTTATCGTCAGGCTTATGTCCAGGTGCTTGCGGCGATCATCGCTGGCGGGTTGATCGGGCATTTTGCCCCGGAGACCGGCGTGGCGTTGAAGCCGCTCGGCGATGCCTTCATCAAGCTGGTCAAGATGATCATCGCGCCGGTGATCTTTCTGACCATCGTCACCGGCATCGCCGGGATGCGCGATGTGGCGAGTGTCGGGCGGGTGGCGGGCAAGGCCTTTGCCTATTTCTTCGTCATGTCGACGCTGGCGCTGATCGTCGGGCTGGTGGTGGGCAATCTGATCAGGCCGGGGGCGGGGCTCAACATCGATCCGGCGTCGCTGAGCATCGGCGCAGTCAGCGACTATGTCAGCAAGGCGCATGATACGACGATCAGCGGTTTTCTGATGGCGATTATCCCCAACACCGTGATCGGTGCGTTTGCGGACGGCAATCTGCTCCAGGTGCTGTTCTTTTCGATCAGCTTCGGCATCGCGCTGGCGATTGTCGGCGAACGGGCACGGCCGCTGCTGACGGTGTTCGAAGCGGCGAGCGCCGGAGTGTTCAAGCTCGTCGAGATTTTCATGCGCGCGGCGCCAGTGGGGGCGTTCGGGGCGTTTGCCTTCACCATCGGCAAATATGGTGTCGGCGCCATCGCCAATCTGGCGGCACTGGTGGCGACGTTTTATTTGACGGCGCTGATCTTCGTGATCGGCATATTGGGGCTGGTGGCGCGCGCGGCGGGTTTCTCGATCTTCCGGCTGGTCGGCTATCTGAAGGCCGAATTGCTGCTCGTGCTCGGCACCAGCTCATCCGAATCGGCGCTGCCGAGTTTGATCGAGAAGATGGAGGCGGCCGGTTGCCCGCGGCCCATCGTCGGGCTGGTGGTGCCGACCGGTTATTCGTTCAATCTGGATGGCACCAATATCTATATGACGCTGGCGGCGCTGTTCATCGCGCAGGCGACGAATATCGATCTGTCACTGGGCGACCAGCTGCTGCTGCTCGGCGTGGCGATGCTGAGTTCCAAGGGCGCGGCGGGGGTAACGGGGGCGGGGTTCATCACGCTGGCGGCGACGCTTACGATCGTGCCGAGTGTGCCGGTAGCGGGGATGGCGCTGATCCTGGGGGTCGATCGCTTCATGTCGGAATGCCGGTCATTGACGAATTTCATCGGCAATGCCGTGGCGACAGTGGTGGTATCTCGCTGGGAAGGCGGCATTGATGAGGAGAGGTTTGCCGACGTGTTTGGAGCAAGAGCCTAAAGCGTGGCGAACATCACCGCCAATGCCAGCGCCATCAGGCCTGTCGCAGCCCAGCCGAG
>JAYUUE010000106.1:0-1808 GCA_043754785.1 Polymorphobacter sp.
TTTGATGCATGGCGGGAGGATAGTCGTCGCACGAAGAATCGCACCTTGCCGAATTGTTAGCTAGGAGTAGGGTTGGTTTTCTCCTGCCCGATCCCGCACCTCGACCGTCCCCACTTTATGTTCGCTGCGCTTACGTGGTGGGGGAGCTGAACGGTCAGGCCAGCGTTTGCAGTGCCGCCCCGATCATCGCCGTCATCGTGTCGATCTGTGCCTCGTCGATGATCAGCGGCGGTGACAGCGCGATGATATCGCCAGTGGCACGCGCCAGAAGCCCGGCGTCGAACAGCGCGCGGAAAAGGTCCTGCCCGCGCGCTCCCGGCGCGCCGGGGCGGGGGGTCAGTTCGATGCCCGCCACCAGGCCAAAGTTGCGGATATCGATGACATGAGGCGCGCCGGCGAGGCTGTGCATCGCGGCCTCCCAATGCGGCTCGAGCCCGCGGGCGCGTTCGAACAAGCCTTCATCGCGGTAAAGGTCGAGCGTTGCCAGCGCTGCTGCACAGGCCAGCGGATGCGCCGAATAGGTATAGCCGTGGAACAGTTCGATGCCGGTCGCGGCATTGGTGATGGTGTCATAAATGGTGCGGTGGCAGGCGACGGCGCCCATCGGCACGGCAGCGTTGGTGATGCCCTTGGCCAAGGCGATCACGTCGGGGGTGACACCAAAGCGTTCCGCCGCCGTGGCAGCACCGACGCGGCCGAAACCGGTGATGACTTCATCGAAAATCAGCAATACGCCGTGCCTATCGCAAATGTCGCGGAGTCGCTGCAGATAGCCGACCGGCGGCACCAGCACGCCCGTGGAGCCAGCCAGCGGCTCGACGATGACCGCGGCGATGGTTTCGGCGCCGTGGAGCGCAACCAGCCCCTCCAGCGCGTCGGCGAGGTGCGCGCCGTGCAGCGGTTGCCCGCGCGTGAAGGCGTTGCGGGCGAGGTCGTGTGTGTGGGGCAGATGATCGGTGCCGGGCAGGCCGGGGCCGAAGACGCGGCGGTTGGAAACGATGCCGCCGACTGAAATGCCGCCGAAACCGGTGCCGTGGTAGCCGCGCTCGCGGCCGATCAGCCGGGTGCGCGTGCCCTGGCCGTTGGCGCGGTGATACGCCAGCGCGATCTTGAGCGCAGTGTCGACGGCTTCGGAGCCGGAATTGGCGAAGAAGATGCGATCGAGATTGGCCGGCATCAACGCGCCGACACGCGCTGCGACCTGGAAAGCGAGCGGGTGGCCAAGCTGGAATGTCGGGGCGAAATCAAGTTTGCCGGCCTGCTCGCGGATGGCAGCGACGATGGTGTCGCGGCTGTGTCCGGCGTTGACGCACCATAGCCCGGCGGTGCCATCGAGGATTTCGCGGCCCTGCGGGGTGCGGTAAACCATGCCCGAGGCGCTGGCGAGCAGGCGCGGACTGGCCTTGAAATAGGCGTTGTCGGTGAACGGCATCCAGAACGCGTCGAGATCGTTGGGCTGGCTGGTGGCGTTGAATGTCGGCATGTCGCGGCCTCACGCTGGATCGGGCAAAGCTTTCAGAAGCACGGCTATGGACGGCTTGTAAATTGCCGGGTGCGATATCTTCGCCGGGCTGCGATTTCTGCCGGAACCGGGCGCGCGGCTGCCCGGTTCATCGGGGGTCTGCACAGCCGTGCCGAAGCCAGTTCTTTGCTTAAAGGATTCCCTATGGCCGTTCGTTTTGCCGCCACAATCAACGCCTTCAATCGCGGCATTGAAGACATCAAACCCGCCGCTGCCGTCTCGCTGATCGAAGATTGGGAAACAGCGCTTGCCGACGTCGATGTGCCCGGTGCCAAGGGCATTTCGC
>JAYUUE010000107.1:0-5299 GCA_043754785.1 Polymorphobacter sp.
GCGGCCTTTTTTCATGCCTCATCCGGCTCGGCAAGCAACGCTATCGGCCTTTCCATTCGGGTTTGCGCTTTTGGGCGAAGGCGAGCGGCCCTTCGCGGACGTCGTCGGATTGAAACAGCGCCTTCACCGCTGCATGGGTGAACTGGCCATCGAAGGCGTCCTGCAACGAAGGGGTATCGAGGCTGGCCATGACCGTCTGCTTCGACGCGCGCACCGACATGGGAGACAGTTCGCAGATTTGCGCCGCCAGCGCGCGGGCGGCGTCCATCAGCGCCTCGGGGGCGGTCACTTCATGGACGAATCCCAGCGCTTTGCCCTCTGCCGCTGGCACGCTGCGGCCAATCAGGATCATCGCCATGGCGCGCTTGATGCCGATGGTGCGCGGCAGGCGGTGCAGGCCGCCCGCCAGCGCCGCGAGGCCGACCTTGGGTTCGGGCAGGGCGAACACGGCGGTTTCGGACGCCAGGATGATGTCGCAGGCCAGCGCGACTTCAAAGCCGCCGCCCATCGCCACACCGTTGACCGCAGCGATGACCGGCTTGGTAAGGTCCCAGCGCGCGGTCAGCCCGGCAAAGCCGGTTTTGGGCACTTCGACAGCGTTGCTTTCGGCCTGGAATCGCAAATCGTTGCCGGCGGAAAAGGCGCGCGGGCCGGCGCCGGTGATGATCGCCACCCAGAGATCAGGGTCGGCAGCGAAGTCGTCGAAGACCTTGGCCAGTTCGGCGTTGGCTGGCGGGTGCAAGGCGTTCATCCGGTCGGGCCGGTTGATGGTGACGGTCAGCACCTTGCCGTCGCGTTCCGCGATGCAATATTCGTAAGCCATTTTCGGTCCTCTTGATTGAGGGGTCACCATGACGGGGGTATTTGGCAGGCGCCATGCGCGCTTCCGTTAGGGTGGGCTTTGCCCCGACGAAAAATGCCCGGACCTCGCGGTCCGGGCATTTCAGTGACGAGACTGAATCTGGAGATGAACCGTCCGACCCGGGTATCTCCCCCACCCTGGCCGGACGGGCGATTGCCTTCGCAACCAGCGCATCCCATTCGGTCTTGCGACCACCGTTTCTTCCCTGAACCTTCCGCCTTGCGCCGGATGTCCTGAGCGGCTGATTACGCCACTCGCCGCGCCATGTCATCGGATTCCCATCGGGTTTAGAGGGGGTTGAATCAAATGGTGGCGAACTGTGTCTCCCATGCAACAAATTGTCCACACAGGCCCGAAGTTGCGCCGCCGCGCGGGCGTGCTACACGCCCTCCGCACGTGTTTTCGAGAAGGTTTATGTCTTGCGCCTGTCCCGCTATTTCCTGCCGGTGCTCAAGGAAACGCCTGGCGACGCCCAGGTGGTGTCGCACCAGCTGATGCTGCGCGCCGGAATGATCCGGCAGACGGCGGCCGGGATTTACGCCTGGCTTCCACTGGGGTTGCGGGTGCTGAAGAAGATCGAAGCGATCGTGCGCGAGGAACAGGACCGCGCCGGCGCCATCGAAGTGCTGATGCCGACGATCCAGTCCGCCGAGCTGTGGAAGCAATCGGGGCGATATGATGCCTATGGCCCCGAAATGCTGCGCATCATCGACCGGCACGACCGCGAGATGCTGTTCAGCCCGACCGCCGAGGAGCTGTTCACTGTCATCTTCGACAATGGCGCCAAGAGTTATCGCGATTTGCCGCGCAACCTCTACCAGATCCAGTGGAAGTTCCGCGACGAGGTGCGGCCGCGCTTCGGCGTGCTGCGCGGCCGCGAATTTTTGATGAAGGATGCCTACAGCTTTGATGTGGATTTTGCCGGCGCCCGGCACAGCTATAACCGCATGTTCATCGCCTATATGCGGACGTTTTCGCGCATGGATTTGCACGCCATCCCGATGCGCGCCGACACCGGGCCGATCGGCGGCGAGTTGAGCCACGAGTTCATCGTACTGGCGCCGACCGGCGAGAGCGACGTGTTCTATCACCGCAACTGGGAGGCCGGGCACGATACCAGCGCGGTGGATGCCGATGATGCCGACGCGTTGGCGGCCTTCATCGACGGGCTCAACGCCGATTATGCCGCCACCGACGAAAAGCGCGATGCGGCGGCCGAGGCCGAGGCGGGGGATGCTCTGAAGCAGTCGCGCGGCATCGAAGTGGGGCAGGTGTTCTATTTCGGCGACAATTATACCAAGGCGATGGGCGTGACGGTGCCGGGGCCGGACGGCAAGACGATCACGCCGTTGATGGGCAGCTATGGCATCGGCGTGTCGCGGCTGATGGGCGCGATCATCGAGGCCCGTCACGACAAGGATGGCATCATCTGGCCCGAGGCAGTGGCGCCCTACAAGGTGGTGCTGATCAACCTGCGGATCGATGACGCGGCGTGCCTGGCGGCGGCGGATGGCCTGTATGCAGCGCTGACAGCGGCGGGCGTGGAGGTGCTGTATGATGATCGCGATGAACGCGGCGGCGCGAAGTTTGCGACGGCGGACCTGATCGGGGTGCCGTGGCAGCTCGTGGTGGGGCCGAAGGGCATCGCCGCCGGCGTTGTCGAGTTGAAGCGGCGCGGCGGAGAGAAGGTTGAGTTGGCGATTGATGCGGCGGTGGAGCGGTTGACGCAGTGATCACCCGCTACGAACGCATGATTGCCGCGCGCTATCTGCTGCCGGGGCGAGGCGAGGGCTTTATCTTCATGGTGGCGACGATCAGCCTGATCGCCGTGGCGCTGGGGGTTGCAGCGCTGATTGCGGTGATGAGCGTCATGAACGGCTTTCGCGCTGAATTGTTCGACAAGATCCTCGGGCTCAACGGCCATGCGGTGGTGCAGGGCTATGGCGGGCGGATCGAGGCGTGGCAGCCGTTGCAGGCGCAGCTGAAGGCACTGCCCGGCGTGGTTTCGGCGACGCCGCTGATCGAGCAGCCGTTGATGGGCAGTTTTGGCGGGCGGGTCGAGGGCGTGCTGGTGCGCGGGATGACCATGGCAGACATCGGCGCCAGCAAGATCATCACCGACAATGTGCGTGCCGGCACGCTGACTCGGTTGCAGCCGGGAACCAATACCGTCGCCATCGGCGCTCGACTGGCGGAGGCGCTGGGCGCGCGGGTGGGCGACCAGATCTCACTGATCAACCCGCAAGGGGTGTCGACGCCGTTCGGCACGGTGCCGCGCATCGTTGGCTACACCATTGTCGCGGTGTTCGAAGTCGGGATTTATGATTACGACAAGGCGTTCGTCATCATGCCGATGAGTGACGCGCAGACCTTGCTGCGATTGGATGATGCCGTCGGGATGATCGAGGTGGTGACCGATAACCCCGACCGGGTGGGGGAAATATTGGCGCCAATCGCCCCCAAGATTGCCGGGCAGGCGGTGATCAACGACTGGAAGACGACCAATTCGGCGCTGTTTTCGGCGCTGGTGGTCGAGCGGACGGTGATGTTCTGGGTGCTGTCGATCATCATATTGGTGGCGGTGTTCAACATATTGTCGTCGCTGATCATGCTGGTGCGGGCCAAGACGCGGGATATCGCCATCTTGCGGACGATGGGGGCGAGCCGGATTGCGTTGATGCGGGTGTTCGTGACGGTGGGGACGTTGATCGGCGGGATGGGGATTGCGCTTGGCTGCGTGCTGGGGTTCACGATCTTGCAGTTCCGCGCGACGATTGTCGCGGTGGTCGGGCGGCTGACCGGGACCAATTTGTGGGACCCATCGGTGCGGTATCTGACCGAACTGCCATCGAGGACCGACCCGGCAGAGGTGGTGGGCATCGTGTTGCTGGCGTTGCTGTTGAGCTTTCTGGCGACACTGTATCCGGCGTGGAAGGCAGCGAGTACCGATCCGGTGCAGGTGCTGCGATATGAGTGACGTGTGCTTACCTCTACCCGCGAGGGTGAGGTCGAGAGACGCGGAAGGCGGCCCGGGCAATGGGTGTTTTGTCGGCGTTGGGAGCAGGCCCTCTCCCGGCTCGCGCAAGGGCGCGAGTCCGACCTCCCCCCGACGGGGGGAGGTATGATTGCGGTGCTACAGGCTGAGGACCTGCGCCGCAGTTTCACCCAAGGATCGACAACGATCGAAGTGCTGCGCGGGGTCGATCTGAGCGTTGATGCCGGCGAGATCGTCGCGTTGCTGGGGCCGTCAGGGTCGGGGAAATCGACGTTGCTGCAGGCGGTGGGCTTGCTCGAAGGGGGCTTTGAGGGGCGGATTTCGATTGCCGGGGAGCGGGTCGAGGCGCTCGACAATGCGGGGCGGACGCGGGTGCGGCGCGATAGTTTGGGGTTTGTCTATCAATTCCACCATCTGCTGCCGGACTTCAGCGCACGGGAAAACGTGGTGCTGGCGGGGTTGGTGGCGGGTCGCGGCGAGAAGGAATCGCGGGCGCGGGCGGACCAATTGCTGACCGATCTGGGGTTGGGGGATCGGCTGGCGCATCGGCCGTCTCAGCTTTCCGGGGGGGAGCAACAGCGCGTCGCCGTCGCGCGGGCGCTGGCGAACCGGCCGGTGCTGGTGCTCGCCGATGAGCCGACGGGCAATCTGGATGAAGCGACCGCGGCAAAAGTGCTGGCGGAGTTTCTGGCGCTGGTGCGTGGACAAGGGTCGGCGGCGCTGGTGGCGACGCACAATATCGCCCTGGCGCGGGCGATGGACCGGGTGGTGACACTGCACGAGGGACGGTTGGCGGAGGTTTAGCGGGGAAGTGCACCCTCTCCCGGGCCGGCCAAGTGGCCGTCTCTCGACCTCTCCCGTAAAGGGAGAGGTTGAAGATATCAGTGCTGCGTTTCGGGCATGTTGACAACCAGGCCTTCGAGAGCGTCGCTGGCAAAAATCTGGCAGGCGAGGCGGCTGTTGTCTTGCTTGCCGTCAGCGAGGTCGAGCATCGCGTCTTCGAGTTCGCTGGTCGTGCCAGTCATTGGTGCCCAGGCGGCATCCACGTAGATGTGGCAGGTGGCGCAGGCGGCGTGGCCACCGCAATCACCGTCGATGCCCGGGATGCCGTTGCCGAGCGCGCCTTCCATCAGCGAGGTGCCAGTGGCGACCTCGACCGTGTGCGCGGCGCCATTATATTCGACATAGGTGATGCGTGCCATTGCTAGTCCTGTGATGCGAAATTGGCGGCTATCAGGCGGGAATGCGGACCATCATGGACTTGTAGCCCTTGACGAACGCCGACGACACTCGCTCGGGCTCTTCGAGGACTTCGATGAAGTCGAAGCGCTTGACGATTTCCTCCCAAAGGATCTTCAATTGCAATTCGGCGAGTCGGTTGCCGACACAGCGGTGGATGCCGAAGCCGAACGACATGTGTTGCCGGGCGCGCGGCCGATCGA
>JAYUUE010000108.1:0-1807 GCA_043754785.1 Polymorphobacter sp.
GCTGAATAGCCGAGTGTGTCGCGGACATAGACGGTGATGAAACTTGCAAAGAGCTGGTAGCCGGTGAAGTCGATCCCCGAAAGCAGCACGCAGCCGATGGTGATCGAGCGGAGTTGCGGCGACAGCATGGCGCGCCAACCGCCGACGATCGGGGCGCGGGGCATGGTGTCGTCGACCGGCACCGTGGCCTCGCGCGGCACAAGCAGGAACGCGATCGGCGCAACAAGCAGCGGCACCGCGCCGAGCCAGACGAGGACGTGCCACTGGGTGTCGCCGAGCGCGCCGCCGAGACCGCCGAGCAGGATGTTCGAAAGCGGATAGGTCGCCGAATTGAGCGCGATGAGCTTGCCGCGCGCCGACGGCGGAAACAGCGCGACGACAAGTCCGGTGGCAACGACATAATAGCCGCCGAGCGCTGCTGCCATCAGCCCGCGCAGTCCGAACCAGGCGGAATAGCTGGTCGATACGGCTTGCAGGACGGCGATGCTGCCGATGGCGGCGGCGACGACGAACACCGAGCGCTTCAGGCCGGTGCGGGCGACGAAGCTGGCCCAGCCCAGCGCGCCGATGGTGATGCCGATGTTGGCCGCAATCGAGAAGGTCGCGGTCTGAGTAAGGGTGAAGCCATAGTCGCTGACCAGATAGGGCCGGACATAATCGACGAGATTGAAATTGTAGCAGTAGAACAGGTAGCCGATAAGAACGACGAGATAGGCAGCGATACACCGGTGTAGGCTGGTTGCTTCAAGCACCGGGCGCGCCGGGCCGTTCTGCCCGCAAACCCGTCCGCAGCATTGCCACCACCGTCATGAATTTCAGCCGTCCCCTACTTGCCTCGCCCGATTAATGCGGGCAAGAAAGTGATATTGCAAGCGCCTGCAAGAAATCGCGGCAACAGCCGCTTGCGGATGACAGGGGAAGTAGTGTTGACCGATTTCCAGATCGAGAAGCAGGTTGTCCGGGATTATCACGCAGCGCTTGCCGCAGCGACGCCCGAAACTGTCGAGGATATCCTCACACGCTTCACCGTGCCGGAGTGGCATTGGCGCGGCATGCACCCTTTCAACGAACAGCACGGCCCGCGTGCTGTCGCCGAAGTATTCTGGAAGCCGTGGCTGACGGCGATGTCGCGCACCCAGCGCCGTCCCGATATCTTCATGGCCGGCCTTAACGAGATTGATGGCTTCAAGGGGCGCTGGGTGGTGCAGATGGGCCATCTCATGGCGCTGTTTGACCGGCCGTATCTCGGTATCCAACCGACCGGCAAGATTATCATGATGCGCTTCGTCGAGTTCAACCGCGTCGAGGACGGTCGGATCACCGAAACCGCGATGTTCGTCGATCTGGTCCATTTGATGCAGCAGGTGGGTCAGTACCCGCTGCCGCCGCAAACCGGAGCCTCGCTGGTCCAGCCCGGTCCAATGACGCATGAGGGCTTGATGTATGAGCGCCAGAACCCCGAACAGGGCGTCCGCGCGCTCGCCGCGATCAACGCCCTGTTGCAGAATCCGCGTGGCAATGTCGACAGCACGCCCGAAGCCCAGCGCTTGGCGCGGGTGTGGAACGACGACATGATCTGGTGGGGCCCGGGCGGGATCGGTGCCGCCTATACGATCAACCGCTACATCAAGCAGCATTCGCAGCCGTTCGGCGACGCGCTTACGGTCGGTTACAAGTTCAACGGGCACCTCTGCCGGATGGCGGAGGGAAATTTCGGCGGTTTCTTCGGCTGGGCCAACCTGACACTGTTCAATTCAGGCGGCTATCTCGGCATGACCCGCGGGCCGGGGCCGACCGAAATGCGTGT
>JAYUUE010000109.1:0-5268 GCA_043754785.1 Polymorphobacter sp.
GCGCGTCTGGGTCCACACCTGTGACCTCGATCATCCGCTGGCGCTGGGCTTTTACCAGCGCAAGGGCTTTGTGCCGTTCAAGCGCGAGGTCGAAATCTACCCCGACCCCCGCGCCACTGGCCTTTATGACCCCGGAGTCGCCCCAAAGATCCCGCTGCTCTGACCTCCTCCCCCTCCAGCGGGAGGACAGTATCCATCACCCCCGCAACCGAATAAACACCACCGTCCCCGCCGCAGCGCTCGCCATGGTGAACACTGTCGACACCACCGCTGCAACCAGCGCCGCCGCAAATGCCCCCACCGCCTTCACCCCCAGCGCCGTAAACAACAGCCCGAGCGCCGCGCCGACGCCGCTCGCCAGCACGCTCGCACCGAACACGAACAGCAGCGCCAGCACCAGGAACAGCGCGATCGTCCAGCCGGCATCGGCCGTCAGTGCCCAACTGCGCCGCAGCGCCGCGATCGGCCCCAGCCCTTCGATGACCACCGCCGGCCCAACCACAAACAGCCGCGCGAACAGATACAAGCCCGGCACCACTAGCAGCACCAGCCCCAATGTCGTCGCCGGCGTAATGATCAGCACGGCGCCCAGATACGCCGGCAGCGCCCTCGCCGCCGTGACCAACGCCCGCCCCGGTGTGCCGCCGGGCGTCGCGATCAGCCAGGTCAGCGCCAGTTGCGCCACCGCGCCGATGATGCTGGGGATCAGCAGCAACACGATGGCGACGCGCGGCGTGAACTCGGCGATGGTCTTGGGCGGCGCCGGGCCGAACAGCTCCAGCCCCATTGCCACCAGCAAGGTGAACGGCGCCACCAACGCGAAATACACCCCGAAATCCGGGCGCAGGGCACCGATCATGCCCTGCCACATTGCCCCGACCGTCAGTTTCGGCATCAGGCGGTCGCTATCAATTTGGGGCGCGGGTGATCCCGGCGGCCTCGATAATCGCGGTCAACTCGCCGGCTTGATACATCTCCATCATGATATCCGACCCGCCAACGAATTCGCCCTTCACATAAAGCTGGGGCACAGTCGGCCAGTCCGAAAACGCCTTCACCCCGGCGCGAATTTCGGCATCGGCGAGCACATCGACGCCTTCGAATTCCACGCCGAGCCGTTCGAGGATGCTCACCGCCGTGCTCGAAAACCCGCATTGCGGAAACATCGGCGTGCCCTTCATGAACAGCACGATATCATTGCTGTTCACCAAAGTCGAAATACGGTCTTGCACGGTCATATGGGCCTCCTCAGGCTGAAATCGTTGTCAGTTGCAACGCATGCAACACGCCGCCCATGCGGCCACCCAGGGCACTATACACCATCTGGTGCTGCTTGACCCGAGAAAGCCCGGCGAACTGTGCTGCGGTCACTTTCGCTGCATAATGGTCGCCATCCCCGGCCAGATCGGTGATCTCCACCACCGCGCCCGGCAAGGCCGCGACGATCGCCGCCTCGATATCGCGCGCCGCCATCGCCACGGCTACAGCGTGTCCATAATCTGGCGCCGCGCTTCGGCTTCGAGCAGTTCGAGCTGCGCCTGGATATCGGCCTCGCTGACCAATCCGTCCAGATCGGCAACCAGCTTGCGGATGACATCGGCATCGCCCGGCTCCTCCAAATCGGCCAGGATCACCGACTTGGCATAGCTGTCCACCGCCTCGCCGACATGGCCAAGCAGCCCCGCCGCCCACAGGCCGATCAACTTGTCGCGCCGCGCCGCGACCTTGAACTGCACCTCGGCGTCATGCGCAAACTGGTTCTCAAAGGCGTTTTCGCGGTTGTCGAAGGTTGTCATGCGCGGCCGTTCCTCTGGTATTTCCTGTCCAGATAGAGCCCCCGGCGCCAACCTTCAATCCGCAACCGCAGCCCAACCGGAAGCATTGCAGCGCGGCCCCCCCCGCGCTATGAATGTTTCTCGCCCCGGGCGCGGCCGTCAAACGCTGTTTCCCGGGGCTTTCATTTTCCATTGGCCCGCCCGCCCGCAGCGGTCCATCTTCAGGAGGACAGGCATGTCGCGCCGCCGCCAGATCTACGAGGGCAAGGCCAAAATCCTCTACGAGGGGCCCGAACCCGGCACCATCATCCAGTATTTCAAGGATGACGCCACCGCCTTCAACGCCCAGAAAAAGGGCACGATCAGCGGCAAGGGGGTGCTCAACAACCGCATCTCCGAGCATCTGTTCACCATGCTCGCCACCATCGGCATCCCGACGCACTTCATCCGCCGCCTCAACATGCGCGAGCAACTGGTGCGCCAGGTCGAGATCGTCCCCATCGAAGTCGTCGTCCGCAACGTCGTCGCCGGCTCGCTGGCCAAGCGTTTCGGGCTGGAGGAAGGCACGACGTTGCCGCGCACCATCCTCGAATATTATTACAAGGACGATGCTCTCAATGACCCACTAATCACCGAAGAGCACATCGCCGCCTTCGGCTGGGCCAGCCAGGAGGAAATGCATGACATCGCGGACATGGCGATCCGCGTGAACGACTTCATGGCCGGGCTGTTCGCCGGCGTCGGCATTCGTCTTGTCGATTTCAAGCTTGAATTCGGCCGGCTTTTCGACGGCGAATTCAGCCGCATCATACTCGCCGACGAAATCAGCCCCGATGGCTGCCGGCTCTGGGACATGAAGACCAACGAAAAGCTCGACAAGGACCGCTTTCGCCAGGACCTCGGCGGCGAAGCCGAAGCCTATCAGGAAGTCGCCCGCCGCCTCGGCCTGACGCCCGAAGACGAGCCCGAAGTCCTCAACCTGGCAGAACACAGGAAGACAAGGGGCCGCTAGTTTTTCACCTCTCCCCGCCGGGGAGAGGTCGAGAGACGGCGCTCTTGCGCCGGCCCGGGAGAGGGGCGTCTTCCTACGACGCCCCCCAATCCACCCCCACCACCTTTGGCACGCCCACCGCAAACACGATCGCCCCCGCGACAACAATGACCGCCGTCACCACGAACGCCGGCCCATAGCCCGCCGCATCGACAATCGCCCCGGTGACCACTGGTCCCGTCACGCCGGACAAATTGCCGAACCCGGTCTGCGCCCCCACCCAGCGCCCCGCCGACGCCGGCCCGGCCAGCGTCTGCCCGACGACGAACAAGATCCCGGTAATCGTCCCGATCGACAGACTTGTCGGCACCAGCCACAGCATCAGCCCCAGCGTCGTGTCGGTCCGCGCAATCGCCAATATCCCCACCGCTGAAACCAGCGACGCCGCGAGGCCAATGCCGCGCCGCACGGCCGATGCCGAGCGCCCGCGCGCGATGAACCAATCCCCCACCCCGCCCGAAAACGCCGCCCCCGCCGCCTGCCCGACATAGAAAAACGCCGTCAGCAGCGCCATGTCACCAATGTCATATCCCCGCGCCTTGACGAGATAGAGGGGCAACCAGGCGATGACGAAATACAGCACATAAGTGCCGGAAAAATGATAGATCGACAGCGCCCATAACGCGGGTGTCTTCAACAACCGGCCATAGGCCACCGCCGCCGCATCCTCGGCGCCGACCGGCGCATCGACTTCATGTCGCCGTGCCAGCCATGGCACCAGCCAAAGCAATGTCATCAGCCCGAACACCACGAACATCGGCCGCCAGCCATAGCGCGTCAGGATGACCCCGCCCATCAACGTGCCAACGAGTGGCCCGACGGCCAGCCCCGCCGACAGCGCGATATTCGCCGTGCCGCGGCGATGGTCGGGCGCCCGCGCCAGCAGTTTCGACGCACAGGGAAAGGCCACGCCCTCCCCCACGCCCATCATCAAGCGCAAAACCACCAGCGCCGCCACACCGCCGGCAAACCCCATCAACAGCGTCGCCGCCGCCCAGATCGTCACGCCGCCGGCCATCAGCCACCACACCGAAACCCGGTCTGCCAGCCACCCCGCCAACACCAGAACCGGCACATAGGTCCAGAAAAAAGCCGATACGATCACGCCATAGGCCGTCGCCGAAAGCCCCATTTCGTCCTTGATCAGCGGCGCCGCAATGCTCACCGCCCCGCGATCGATATAATTGAGCATGATCACCAGCCCGACCATGACGATAAGCGCCAGCGAGGGAGCGGAGGATCGGGAATGAGATGCCATGCAGAGAAAACTGGCAGAAGAATTGCCAATGTCAACGTGAAGCAGGCTAATCTGGACGGGCAGGGGCGCGTGTGCGGTCACAGCGCGCCTCGTTATGGGCCATAAGGCCTTCCCACGAACGTACGCGGCTTATGCCCCCGCAACTGCCTCGATCAGCAGAGCCAGCGCCGCTGCCGAAAACGCCAGCATATTCTCCCACCGCTCGCCGCTGCCGGTTTCCAGCGTCCGCGACACGACTGCCGTTCCCGCCACCGCAAAACAGCTATGTCCCGCCGCATCCCCGTAGGGATTGCCCGTCGGCCCCGTCGCACCGGTTTCCGAAATGCCCCAGTCAGCGCTGAAGCGCCGCCGCACCGTCTCGGCCAGCAGCGCCGCATAGGGTTCACTCGCCGACCGCACACCGCCCATGTCTTCGCGCTTGAGATCGAGCAAGCGGTGGCGGGCGCGCGACGTATAGATCACCCCGCCGCCCAGATAATAGGCCGAAGCCCCCGGCACCGACAGCAATGCCGCCGAAATCAGCCCGCCGGTGGAACTTTCCGCCACCGCAACCGTCTGCCGCCGCGCCTTGAGCAGCACCGCCAGTTGTTCCGCCTGTGCAAGAAGGAATTTCATGGCGGGCACTTGCCGACGCCCGGACCTTTTACAAACCTCCCCGCCGCCACCCCGGTCGGCTCGCCATCTTTCAGCACCTGACGGCCATTGACGAACACCTGGTTCACCCCGGTTGCATACTGTGCCGGCCGGTCATAGGTCGCATGATCGGCAATCGTTGCCGGGTCGAACACCACGACGTCGGCGAAATACCCGGGCACCAGCCGCCCGCGCTTCGCGATCCCCAGATTGCTCACCGGCAGCGACGTCAACCGTCGGATCGCGTCGGGCAACGTCGCCACGTGCTCGTCGCGCACATATTTGCCAAGCAACCGCGCGACATTGCCATAGGCGCGCGGATGGTCATTCGACAGCAGGAACACGCCTTCCGCCGACGGTGCTCCCGCGTCCGACGCAAAACTCATCCACGGCAGCCCGATCTGGCGCTTCACATTGGCCTCGTCCATCAGGAAATACGCCGTCCCGACCCGCGAGCCATCCTCGATCACCAGATCAATCGCGGTGTCTTCCGGCGAGGTCCCACGCATTTTCGCCACCTGCCCCAATGTCTTTCCAGTGAGCGGCTTCAG
>JAYUUE010000110.1:0-1789 GCA_043754785.1 Polymorphobacter sp.
GCCTTCGAGCACAGCGGCCAAGTCCTTCAACCGCGCCTCCGCGGCAATAGCGGCCTCGGCTTGCGCCGCCGCAACCCGTGCTTGCGCAGCCTCGCGCGCCGCCGCCATGCCGGTATCATAACGCGTCCGGATCGCATCGGCCTCGGCCTTGGCAGCCTCGGCCGCATCCAGATCACCCGCAACCCGGCCTTCGCGCTCGTCTATGATCCGGCCAACCTTGGGCAAGGTCGGACGGATCACCGCGAAATACAGCACGGTGAAAATCACCGCGAGCCACGCCAGCTGCGGCAGCCAGGCGGTAGAGTCGAATTGCGGCACGGGTCAGCTTAGCCGAATGCGAGCGCGAGCGCGACAACAGCGGCGATCAGGCCGAGCGCTTCGGTCACGGCGAAGCCGAAGATCAGGCGGGCGCCGAGCTTGTCGGCCGCCGCCGGATTGCGCAGCGCGCCCTGAAGGAACATGCCGAAAATCAGTCCGACGCCGATGGCAGCGAAGCCGGCGCCCATCGCGGCCAGGCCCGCACCGATCAGCTTTGCAGATGCAACGTCCATTATTCTTCCTTCTCGATCAATCAGTTAGTAGTTAATGAAGGTGATTCTTTGTTGGTGAACCTCAGTGTAGGTTCACGGCATCGTTGAGATAAATCGATGCCAGCAACGCGAAGACATAGGCCTGCACGACCGCGATCAGCAGCTCCAGGGCCGTCAGCGCGACATTGACCGTCAGCGGCACTAGCCCGAACACATAGGGCAGCGCCTCGAACGACCCGAGCGCGATGACAAAGCCGCCAAAGACCTTCAACAGCACATGCCCGGCGGTCATGTTGGCAAATAACCGAATGGCGAGGGTGAAGGGCCGCGACAGGAACGACAAAAACTCGATGGCGGCGACCAGCGGCAACACGAATATCGGTGTGCCTTCGGGCAGGAACAGCGTGAAGAAATGCAGGCCATGGCGGGCGAAACCGACGATCAACACGAGCACGAAAACGATCGCCGCCAAACCGAATGTCACGGCAATATGGCTGGTTGGAGTGAACGCCCCCAGAAACGGAATCAGGCCGAGCAGGTTGCAGGCCAACACGAAAATGAAGACCGCAAAAATCAGCGGCGCATATTTCAGGCCTTCCTTGCCAACATTCTCGCGCAACATATCTCGAATGAAGTCATATAGATACTCGACGGCAGCCTGCGCCCGCCCCGGCACCAGCTGCGGTCTGGCAGTGCCGATATAGAGGAACGCTGCAACCGCGAGCATGGCGACGAGCATCCACAACGACGAGTTGGTGAACGACACATCCTTCCCCGCCACGGCGAGAGGCACGATCCGTTCGATCGTGAACTGCTCCATCGGGTTGGCCATCGCTTGAGTCTATTCCCCGTCGATCTGCTTTTGCTGGCGCAGCACCGAGCGCAAGCCCGTCGCAAACCCCAGCAGCAATAAAATGATCATCCCCCACGGTCCGGAGCCGGCCCAGCGGTCGATGATCCAACCCAAAAATCCCCCGACCAGCATCGCGCCGACGAACTCGCCCGCGACCGACCAGCCCTGGCTTTCCGCGCGTTTCGCCCCGTCACGACGTGACGGTTCGGCTTCGCGTGCCGCGGCGATGCGGCGCGCCAGCGCATCATCATCGTGGTTATTGGCCAAAACGGGGGAACCCCTAGATACGGATAAATCGGCCGACCCAAAGCACGGAAACAGACCGATGGCCCTTGACAGCAACGCCGTCAAAGCTTGGCCGCGCTCTATAGTCGGGGTGGCAAGCTGTCAACTCTTGTGCGCTGCG
>JAYUUE010000111.1:0-5240 GCA_043754785.1 Polymorphobacter sp.
CACCCTTTCCGCCAGCCGGATGCCGAACGTCAGGTGCCGGTATTGAGCCCCAGGTTTTTAGTGTCCGGTTTCCAGCGCCCGTGCAGCGCCTAGTTGCCGCACCACGACCAGCATCACCATCGTCCGGCCGGACCATATTTCGACAGTGGCGGCGTCGCAGGCTTGTTCGGCAAAGGCAATCGCTTCGGCTTCGTCACGGCAATCGCGCTCGATCGCCCGGTCGAGCCGGCCGATGGCATCGAACAAGAAGAATCTGAAGCGTGTCATTCCCGACCTCTTGCGCAGAGGATGCTGCGAAGGCGGCGCGACCCTGCTGCATAGACGGTGCCGCTTTGCGGACCCCGCACCACCAGACCTTAAAATGTCGATCAGCCCGGGTCGGATAACGCTGGTCGGCGCCACACATGGGTTTTCCAGCGTTTGCGTCCGGGTTCGATCATTGGCAGCGGCTGCCAGCCTTGGCCGCGGAACAACGGGGCCAGCGCGCGTGATTGCGGCTCGAAATTCAAAACAAACAGCGTGTCGGCGTATGACTGGGCACCGCAAGTCCCCGATCACGTGATTTTTCGAGTAGAGAAAATAGCCGCGAAAATCCAAACCCGGCAGTGGCAGCCAATCCACCGAACCTTCGAAGCCGAAGATGTTGGCGCTGCCGACGCCGCGCGCCACCGCGGTACTCCCACCGCCGGCGCGGCGCAGCTTGTCCGTGCGGAACACCTGCCCTGCCCCGCCGGCATGCCACTGCCACGACAGCAATCGTCCCATGACATTGATATGCAGTGCGGTCGGCAGTCGCTGGCGACGGGTGGATTCGGACACGGCGTAATAGGCACCTGCGGCAGCGGCGCCATCACGGGCCAGCAGACGTTCGGCCTGGGCGAGATAGTCCGTTGGATACCAGGTGTCGGCATCGCAAGTCGCGACGAACGCTGTTCTGACGCGCTTAAGCCCGTTATCGAGCGCAAAGACCTTGCCCGGGCGGTGGTCGGTGACGAGGAGATGATCAAGACTTAGATGGCGACAGGTGGCTTCGGCGAGTGCGCCACTGCCGTCGTTGGAGCCATTGTCGACTGGGATAATCCGGGTCTGGCGGGTTTGCGCAGTGAGGCTATGCAGCGTCACCGGTAACAGCACATGTTCGTTGTAGAACGGCACGATCACAGTCCACCGGGCGACGGGAAATGCGGCCTCGATCAAGGCGTCAGCCGCACAGGGATTAGCGCCAGGTGCAAGTGCGTCCTGGTCACGAAAAATGCGGCATGCCCGATGGAAGGCGCAAAACGCCGGCGCTTGCGAACCATGGGCTGGCCGTCACTTGCCCCCTGAATATTGTCAACCTGCACGCCCGGCCTGCTTTTGTCTCGGGAGTGAGACGACACTACAGGCCGCCGCCCTCAGGAAATATGTCAGAAAAGTTTCAGCAGTTGCGGACCGCGCTCTGAAACGCCGGAGTTCGTTGCGCTGCTGTAAGAACGCAGTGACGGCGGAACAGCGCCCTCAATCCGTGCTGCGCGATGAAATAACTTTCATGCGCCTGCGATCCTTTGGTTGCAGCCGCTGCCTTAGTGCCTAGCGCCATACATTGCGAGTATCGGTGCCTGTGACCCTGACATTCCACGCCGCACCCGTCATTATTGCAGCGATGGTGCTTGTCGCACCATCGGTCTTTGCCGCCGAGCCGGTCCCGGTGACGCTCGACAGTGCCATCACCACGGCGCTGGCAGCGAACATCGATATCGTTACGGCACGCAACGCGGTGCGGTCGGCGGCGGCTGGAGTACGCCGCGCCGATACCTTTCCCAACCCGGTGCTAAGCCTGGGGTCGACATCGCTGCGGCCCAACCATCTTGGCGACTCGCTGAGCAATCTCGGCGACGATGTGGTGCGGATCGACCAGCCGATCGAGCGCGGCGGCAAGCGGCGCCTGCGGGTGGCCAGCGCCAGGGCCGCGTTGCAGGCGGCGGGTAGTGACGTCGCCGATACAGCGCGGCAGGTTCGCGCCGATGTCACGGGGGCCTGGACCGACCTGTTGGCGGCCGAGCAGCATGAGAAGCTGTATGACGGCATAGCTGCGTCGTATCGCCAAAGCCAGCAGATCGCCGAGCGGCGGTTGCAGGCCGGGGCGATTTCCGTCGGCGACCTGGCGCGGCAACGCACCGAAATGCTGCGCGCGCAAAGCGACCTTTCGCGCGCCGCCACCGAACGCCGTGAGGCACAGCTGGCTCTAGCGGTGCTGATCGGGCGGGAGAGCGACGCCGCAGCCTTGCAGACGCTGGGAAGTTGGCCGCAGGTGCTGGTGGCGCCGCTACCAAGGATCGATGCCATCGTCGATGCGCGCCCCGATGTGCGCGCTGCCGATGCGCGGGTAACCGGGGCAGCGCGCGCCTATGATGGGGCACGCGCGCTGCGCCGTAACGACATCAGCGTCGGGGCGCAGTATGAACATGTCGGTAATGGTGTCGGCAGCAGCGTCGGCATCGGCGTGTCGATTCCCCTTCAGATCGGCAACCGCTTCTCAGGCGAAATCGATGCCGCCAGTGTCGACCGCAACCAGGCCGAGGCCAATGCCGCCAAGGTCCGCGCCGTCGCCTATGCCGAGATCACCACCGCACGCCGCAGCGCTGAAGACGCCAGTTCGCGCCGGGCGCGCTATGACGACGACCTGCTGCCGTCGGCGCGCAAGGCGGCGGCCACTGCCGAATTTGCCTATGCGCGCGGGGCGCTCGGGCTGGTTGATCTGCTCGACGCGCGTCGCACGCTGCAATCGATCGAACTTGCCGCCATCGATGCCCATGCCGATGAGGCTAAAGCCCTGGCTCGCAAGGCTGCCGCCGAAACTTCCGAGGACGCACTATGATCCGGGCAACCCCATCCGTCGCGGCAATGCTTGGTGCCGCCCTGCTGTTCGGCGGCTGCAACCACGACGCCGAAGCGCCGCCGGCACCAGTGGCGGCGACGGAGCCCGGCGTCATCAGCTTCGCACCCGGGTCGCCCGACCTCGATTCGTTGCAGGTCGTTGCAGCACTGCCTGGGCCGCTGCCGGTGTCGGCCGATCTAAACGCGCGGCTGTCTGTCAATGAAGACATCACAGGGCGCGTCGGCGCGCCGGTCGCCGGCCGTGTCACGGCTGTTCTCGCCGATATCGGCAGCCCGGTGCGGTCGGGGCAAGCGCTGGCGCGAATTGATTCGCCTGATATGGCCCAGGCGAATGCCGACAAGCTGGAGGCCGAAGCCGGTGCCGACCTGAAGCGCCGCGCCGCCGAACGTGCCAAAAGCCTGTTCGAAGGCGATGCGCTGGCGCGGCGTGACCTTGAAGCCGCAACCGCCGAAGCCCAGGCCGCCAATGCCGAGCTGATGCGGGCGCGCCTGCGCCTGCAAAACCTTGGCGGAAGCAGTGGTTCGGCGCTGGCCCTCAGCAGCCCGGTGTCCGGCTATGTCCTCGACCGCCAGATCCAGCCGGGCCAGCAATTGACCGCCGGCCAAGGCGCGTTGTTTACCGTCACCGACCCGAAACGGCTTTGGCTGCTCGTCGATGTGCCCGAAACCGCCGTCGCCCGCGCCCGCATCGGCGAGGATATCACTTTCGAGGTCAATGCCTTCCCCGGGCGGCATTTCACTGGGCATATGACCCGCATCGGGCTCGCCGTCGATCCCGCCACCCGCCGCGTCCAGGTGCGCGCCGAAGTGCCCAACCCCGATCTGGCGCTGAAGCCCGAAATGTTCGCCCGAGCGCGCTTCATTGCCGATGACGGTGAAACCGCGATCAAGGTGCCTAATGCCGCGCTGTTCGAGCAGGGGCTGAAATCCTATGTTTTCCGCGTCGAGGGCCCGGGCAAGTTCCGCCGCGTCCCCGTGACCGTTGGCGTGCGCGGCGAAGACAGCTCCTACGTCACCGCTGGTCTCAAGCCCGGTGACCGTGTCGTCGGCCAAGGCGCGTTGCTGCTCAACTCCCAAATGGCGGATGCCCAATGATCGACAGTCTGGCGCGCTTCGTTACTCGCAACCGACTGTTCGTTTTCATCATGGTTGCAGCGCTGATCGGCGTTGGCGTGCGCGCCGTGCTCAATCTGCCGATCGAAGCCTTTCCCGATGTGCAGGACGTCCAGGTCGTCATCATCACCCAGCAGCCGGGGCAGGCACCGGAGGAAGTCGAACGCGCCGTCTCGCTGCCGATCGAGCGCGCGCTGGCGGGCACACCGGGCGTTACCAACATGCGGTCGGTGTCGATCACCGGCCTGTCGGTGGTGACGCTGATCTTCCAGGACGGCACCGACGACTATTTTGCGCGCAGCCAAGTGTTGGAAAAGCTGCGCGATGCCGATCTGCCCGTTGGCGTGGTGCCGAGCATGGCGCCGCTGAGCACGGCAGTCGGCGAAGTCTTCCGCTATGTCATCGGCAAGCCGGCGGGGATGCCGCTGTACGAAGCCCGCGCCGTCCAGGATTTTGTCATCCGCCCGGCGATCCGCATGGTGCCGGGCGTTGCCGACGTCACCAGTTTTGGCGGTTCAATCAAGCAGTATCAGATCCGCATCCAGCCTGATGCGCTGAAGCGTTACGGCGTCACCCTCGCCAACGTCGAAGCCGCCATCGGCAACGCCAACAGCAATGTCGGCGGCGGCATCATGCAGCGCGGCGATGAGGCGGTGGTGGTGCGCGGCGTCGGCCTTTACAGCAGCATCGGCGACGTCGCCAATACATTGGTCAAGGCGCAGAACGGCCAGACAGTGCGCGTCGGTGATCTGGGCGAGGTGGTCATCGGCACGCCTGAGCGCAGCGGCATGGTCGCCAATGACCGCCAGAACGACATCAACGAAGGCGTTGTTCTGATGCTCAAGCATCAGAATGCTGCCGAGGTGGTCAAGGGCATCAAGGTCGCCGTCGATGGCCTCAACACGCAGTTCCTCCTCGATGCCAAGCGCGAAGGCCGGCCACCGCTGCAGATCCGCCCGACGTATCAGCGCACCAAATTGATCGACCGCACCGTCGAGACCGTTGCCGAGAATCTGCTCGTCGGCGCGGCGCTGGTGACGGCGATCCTGCTGGTGTTCCTGCGCAACTGGCGCGCTGCGGCGGCTGTGGCCGCGATTATTCCGCTGGCGCTGCTCGCGGCCTTTGCCGGGCTTTACCAGGCAGGCGTGCCGGCCAATCTGATTTCGATGGGGGCAGTCGATTTCGGCATCATCATCGATTCGGCGGTGGTGCTGGTCGAAGCGATGATGGTCGGGCTGGCAGTCGAGGCA
>JAYUUE010000112.1:0-5210 GCA_043754785.1 Polymorphobacter sp.
CAAAGACTCCATGCGCCTCAAGCGCAAAGTCGCCGCTTGGAACGACGACTTCCTCGTCAGCCTCATCGCCCAGTGACCAACTCACCCGATTCCCCTGCGATAAGGGGCCTCTGGTGTGTCTGGGCCGTGGCGGCTACCATCTGGGTGCTGTCCATCGACTTCCCTCTGCCGAGCCAGCCATCATGATACTGTCCGATGTCGGGCTGATCAGCCATTTCATTGCCGCTGTAAGCTTTTCGGCGCTGGCGGTGGCGGCGGCGTTTCGCCAGCATCGCCGCATCGGCTATGTATTGGCTATCGCTGCCACGCTCACGGCAGGCTGGGCGCTGGTGTTCGTGCTGGCCGAACGCGGGGACATTTTGGCGATGCGCAGCCTGACACTGGCGGAAACGATCCGCACCACGTCTTGGATTGCGTTTCTGATTGCCGTGCTGCGGCCTGGGTGGCAGATGGATCAGCGCGGGCGGCTATCGTTCGTCATCGCTGGCGGGCTGGGCTTCATCGTGGCGTTGCAGCTGGTGCTCGACGCGCTGGGCGTGGCCGGCGGTGCTTACAGCGGAGATCACCGCATGACCGGCCAGTTGTTCATCGTCTCGCGGCTGACGGTGGCGATGGCCGGGCTGGTCATGGCGCATACCTGTATCTGCAAAGCGCGGCTTCGGGGCGCAGCGGTGGCCGCATGCTGGCGATCGGCGTCGGCGGCATCCTGTTGTATGACCTCAACCTTTATACGCTGGCGTTCCTTTTGCCGCCGGTGTCGCCCGACTTGTTCAACATTCGCGGCGCCGCCAACAGCATCACCGTGCCGCTGCTGCTGCTTTCGGCGCGCGAGGCCTGGGTGGCGCGGGTGCAGGTGTCGCGCCAAGTGGTCTTCCACACGCTCAGTTTCTCGATGATCGGATTTTACCTCATCGCGATGGCGGCACTGGCTTATGGCCTGCGGCTGGCCGGCGGCGATTGGGGGCTGCTGCTCCAGATCAGCTTTCTGTTCGCCACGGTCATCCTTGGCGTCATCGTACTTTTCAGCCCGCGTTTTCGGGCGATGCTGCGGGTTCAGATCGCCAAGAACTTCTTTGCCGATAAATATGACTATCGACAGGAATGGCCGCGCTTCATCGCCACGGTTTCGCAGACCGGGGCGAGCGCCGGGACCTTGCAGGAACGCGTTATCCAGGCCGTGTGTGCCGTGGTAGATTCGCCGGGCGGTGTGCTGTTCATCCCCGATGACGATGCGCTGACGCCGGCAGCCGAATGGCATTCGAAAGCCGCAAGCGTGGCGCCGGTGCCCAATGACAGCGGCATGGCGCGGTTTTTGTCGGCACGGCACCGCGTTATCGATTTTGATGAAATGCGGGCCGATTTCGGCGATTATGACGATGTCACATTGCCTTATTGGGCAGTGGCAGACCGGCGGATATGGCTTGGCGTGCCGCTCATTCACCTCAACTCGCTGGCCGGCTTCCTTGTGCTGTAGCGCAGTGTCGTCGAACGCGCGCTCAACTGGGAGGATTTCGAGCTGCTGCGCACGCTTGGTCGGCAGGCGGCGAGCTATATCGCCGAAAGCCAGGCGCAGGTGTCGCTTGATGAAGCCGGCAAGTTCGAGGAGTTCAACCGGCGCTTTGCCTTCATCATCCATGATGTGAAAAACCTTGTCAGCCAATTGTCGCTGGTGGCGCGCAACGCCGAACGCCATGCCGATAATCAGGCCTTCCGCGCCGATATGGTGGCGACGCTGCAATGCTCGGTCGGCAAGATGAACGATCTGCTCGCCAGGCTGGCGCCGCGGGTCAGTGCGCGCGACGATCCGGTGGCCGAAAAGGTGGTGTTGGCTGATTTGCTGGCGCAAGTTGTCGCGGTGAAGCGCCACGCGCATATGCCGTTGACACTGGATGCATCACCGGCGGACACGGGCACGGACGGGCTGACAATTTTCGGCGATTCGGGGCGGACTGAACAATTGCTTTTGCACCTCGTCCAGAATGCCATCGATGCGTCGGCGCCGGGCGCGCCGATTACCCTGAGTGCCCGGCGTCAAGGGGCCACGGCGGTGATCGATGTCGCCGACCAAGGCAGCGGCATGTCGCAGCGCTTTATCGCGCAGGAATTGTTCAAGCCATCTCGATTGACCAAGCCCGGCGGCTTCGGCATCGGCGCCTATGAAGCGCGCGAGATTGCCCGCTCGCATGGTGGCCGGCTGGAGGTCGAAAGCCGGGTGGGGGAAGGCAGCAACTTCCGTATCGTGCTGCCGATCGCCGGCGCGCCGCTTGCCATGGCGGCGCAATGATGTCGGTGTCCTGATGGCTGGGCAGAAACTGCTGGTTGACGAGGACGACGAGGGGCTGCAACGCCAGTTGCGCTGGGTCGTATGAGCATTATGACGTGATCATCGCCGGCGATCGCGAGGCGGCGCTGGAAGCGCTGCGTGAACACGAGCCAGCGGTGGTGACTCTCGATTTGGGGCTGCCGCCGGATCCGGACGGCGTGACGGAGGGCTTTGCGACGCTTGAAGCCATCCTGAGGGCACGGCCGAGCACCAAGGTCATCGTCGCCTCGTGGCATGGCGCGCGCGAGAGTGCGCGGCGCGCGATTGCCGAAGGGGCGTTCGATTTTTATGCCAAGCCGGTCGATATCGACGAACTGGGGCTGATCGTTCGCCGGGCTTTCCATGTCGCGGTCCTGGAAGCGGAAATCGCCGGCTGGCCGACACGCTGCAGGCCAGCGACGTGCTCGGCGGCATCATCACCGGGTCACCGGAAATGCTCAAGGTGGCGCGGATGATCGAGCGCGTCGCCACGGCGCAGGTTTCGGTGATGCTGCTCGGTGCCAGCGGTACCGGCAAGGAATTGCTGGCGCTGGGCCTGCACAACGCTTCGCTGCGCGCCGCCAAGCCGTTCATCGCCATCAATTGCGCGGCGATCCCGGAGAATCTGCTCGAATCGGAACTGTTCGGTTAAGAACGCGGCGCCTTTACCGGGGCGGTGAAGACCCAGGAAGGCAAGATCGAACTCGCCGAAGGCGGCACGTTGTTCCTTGATGAAGTCGGCGATATCCCGCTGCCGTTGCAGGTCAAGCTGTTGCGATTCTTGCAGGAGCGCGTCATCGAGCGCATTGGCGGGCGCAAGCCGATCCCTGTCGATGTGCGGATCGTCTGCGCCACCCACCAAAACCTTGAGTCGATGATCGCCGCCGGGCGCTTTCGTGAGGACCTGTTCTATCTGCTGGCGGAAATCGTTGTGCGCATCCCGACGCTGGCGGCGCGGCCGGGCGACCCAGTGCTGCTTGCGTACCATTTCCTGGGCAAGTACGCACGGGAAAATCAAAGGAGTTTCAAGGGGTTTACACCGGATGCCGTCGCCGCAATCAGCGACCATGGCTGGCCGGGCAATGTCCGCGAGCTGGAAAACCGCATGAAGCGCGCGGTCATCATGGCCGAATAGTCACGGCTGACCGCAGCCGATCTCGATTTGGGCAAGACCGAAGATCTGACAGCGCTTTCGTTGAAGGCGGCGCGCGATCCCGCCGACCGCATGGCGATCCGCAAGGTGCTGGCGCGCACCCAGAACAACCTGTCGACGGCAGCGAAGATCCTGGGGGTCAGCCGGCCGACGCTGTATGACCTGATGCGGGCGCATAATCTGGAAGTCAGCTGAGTTGCGCCGTGACGCCTTGCATCGGCGGCGGGACTGCCGTAATCGCGCGGTTCGGTCGGAGCGTGGCGCAGCCTGGTAGCGCACTTGACTGGGGGTCAAGGGGTCGCAGGTTCGAATCCTGTCGCTCCGACCAGCATCCCTCAACTATCAAAAACCCTCGGTCAGCGCGCGCTGATCGAGGGTTTTTTGCGTCCAAATGCGGCAATCCAGTCTTGACATATCGAACCAGATAGGATAATATTCTGGTTCATCAAGAACCGGGAGAGCCTGTCATGGCGATTGCCGAAACCATCATTGGCCGCGTTGCCGAATTGCTCGAGACGATTACCCCGGACGCAAAGGCGCGCGATACGGCGCGGCGTGAACTGGCCCGGCTCGATGGTCCGCAGGACCTTGAAATGTATCCATTCGGCGACGACCATTGGGCGTGACTTCGTCTCGCGCGCGCGAGCGATCAGGCCGCTTGCTTGATCTTTATGGTTTGCCCTGTCGGTATCCAGTTCCAGGGGAGCAATTCCTCAATGCGGGTTTGCGGATGATCCGGCATTCTGGCGATGACGTCGGCGAGCCAGGCGTGGGGATCGACGTTGTTGAGGCGACAGGTCTGGATGAGGGTATACATGGCGGCGGCACGGTGACCGCCGCGGTCGGAGCCTGCGAACGTCCAGTTGCGTCTTCCGATTGCCACGGTCCGCAGCATGCGCTCGGCGGCGTTGTTGGTCATGCAGATCCGGCCATCGTGGAGGAAGCGGGTGAAGCTGTCCCAGCGGCAAAGCATGTAATTGATGGCCTTGGCGAGATCGCTCTTGCGTGACAGCTTGTCATAGGTGGCACGCAGCCAGGTCTCGAGCTCGGCGACCAGCGGCGTTGCATGGACGGCCCGGTACGCGAGGCGTTCGCCGGCGCTGTGGCCGTTGATCTCGCGCTCGGCGGCAAAGATCGCATCCATCTTCGCCACCACTGTGATGGCGATCGGCGACTTGCCGGTCTGGGCATCCTTGTAGAACGGTCGTCGCGCATGGGCCCAGCATGCGGCTTCGGTGATGGGGCCGGGTTCGCGGTTGGCTTGGTAGAGCGCATCATAACCCGGATAGGCGTCGGCCTGCAGAATGCCGGTATAGCCGGCAAGCTGTTTTGCCGGATGCACTCCGGAGCGATCGCGTGAGTAATAGAACATGGCAGCGGGCGGGTCGCTGCCGCCGAACGGTCGGTCATCGCGCAGCGAAGTCCAAATCCGGCCGGTAATGGTTTTGCCTGCCGCTATCACCGGCACGGTGGTGTCATCGTGATGGATGCGCTGCCCTGACAGGACGTGCGCTTCGATCAGGTCGATGATGCGCTGCAGCAGGATGGTGCAATGACCGACATAATCGGCGAGCGTCGAGACGCTGAGGCTGACGCCTTCAGCGGCATAGGTCTCGCTCTGGCGGTTGAGCGGCTGATGCAGGCCGAACTTGTTGAACAGGATGATTGTCAGCAAATTGGGCCAGCAGGTTGGGGCCGGCGCGTCCGCGCGAGATCGGATGGAAGGGCGCCGGAGGCTGGGAGATGGTTCCGCAA
>JAYUUE010000113.1:0-5206 GCA_043754785.1 Polymorphobacter sp.
GGCGATGACGATCCTGAAATGGGTCTTGATAACGGCACTGGCGGTGGCCTTCCTGCTGCTCGCGGTGGCGAACTGGACGCCGGTGCCGTTCCGGCTGCCCGATGGCAATATGGTCAATGTGCGGCTACCCCTGCTGCTGGCCGCAGCGTTCATCGCGGGCTGGCTGCCGACATGGCTGATGCATCTGGGCACCAAGGCGCAGATGCAGCGCAAGCTGGCCAAGGCCGGCGTGTTTGTCGAAGCGCGCCCGTCGCCGTTACCGTCGCAGGCGCAGCCGACCATCGTGCCGCCGGCCGGGGCGTGATGCCCAATCCGGTTTTTGTCGCAGTCGACCTGCCTGTGCTGGACGACGCGCTGGCGCTGCTGACGCGCGTCGCGCCGCACGTCGGCGGCGTGAAGCTGGGGCTGGAGTTTTTCTGCGCGCAGGGGCCGGCAGGGGTGGCTGCGGTCGCCGCGCTGGGGCTGCCGGTGTTCCTCGATCTCAAGCTCCACGATATTCCCAACACAGTTGCCGGCGCGCTGCATTCGCTGGCGGGCCTTGCCCCGACGATTGTCACCGTCCATGCGGCGGGCGGGCACGCGATGCTGGCTGCGGCACGTGCCGCAGCCCCTGCGGCAACAAAGGTGGTGGCAGTCACGGTGCTGACCAGCCTCGATGACAATGATATGCGCGCCATCTGCGGAAACGAGGATGCGGCGGCGCAGGTTGCGCGCCTCGCCGGTCTGGCGCGCCGCGCGGGCCTGGATGGGGTCGTCGCCAGCCCCCACGAAACCGCAGCGCTGCGCGCGGCATGGCCTGATGCTCTGCTGGTCATTCCCGGCGTGCGCCCGGCGGGCAGCGACCCCGACGACCAAAAACGCGTCATGACGCCGCGCGCCGCGCGCGACGCCGGCGCTTCGGTGCTGGTCATCGGCCGGCCGATTACCGGCGCGGCCGACCCGGCGGCAGCCGCGGCAGCCATTGCACGGGACCTGTCGTGACGCCGATAAAATTCTGCGGCCTGTCGACGCCGGAAACGCTCGACGCTGCCATCGGTGCGGGTGCCTCCCATGTCGGCTTCATCTTCTTCCCGGCCTCCCTGCGCAACGTCAGCCCCGAACGCGCCGCCGGATTGATCGCGCAGGTCCCTGCGGGCGTCGACAAGGTCGGGGTGCTGGTGGACGCCGACGACGCATTGGTCGACGCGGTTGTCGCCGCCGGGATCGACACGTTGCAACTGCATGGCCGTGAAGCACCCGACCGGATTGCCGCAATCAAGGCCCGCAGCGGCCGCGCGGTGTGGCGCGCCGCCGGCGTCGCCACCCGCGCCGATATCGCCGCCGCCATCGCTGGCGCCGGCCCTGCCGAACGGTTGCTCCTCGATGCCAAAGCGCCTAGGGAAGCGACCCTCCCGGGGGGCAATGGCGTGGCGTTCGACTGGCGATTGCTCGAAGGGGTGCATCTGCCGCTTGCCTGGGGTCTGTCGGGTGGGCTCGATGCCGGCAATGTCGGGGCGGCGCTGGCGCTGCTGCGCCCGGATTTTGTCGATGTGTCATCAGGGATCGAGGATCAACCAGGCGTGAAATCAGTCTCGAAGATCAAGGCCTTTGCCGCAGCGGTCCGCGCCGCATGAATATCCAAGCGCCGTCACTCCGTGCGGGTCCGGACGCCAACGGTCACTTCGGGGCGTTCGGCGGGCGCTATGTCGCCGAAACGCTGATGCCGCTGATCCTCGACCTGGAAAAAGCCTATCGCGCCGCCCAGGCCGATCCGGCGTTCAAGGCCGAATTCGATTATTTGCTGACGCATTATGTAGGTCGCCCCAGCCCGCTGTATTTTGCGCAACGGCTGACCGAGCATCTGGCAGGTGCCAAGATCTATTTGAAGCGCGACGAGCTCAACCACACCGGCGCGCACAAGATTAACAATTGCATCGGCCAGATCCTGCTCGCCAAGCGCATGGGCAAGACGCGGATCATCGCCGAAACCGGCGCCGGCCAGCACGGCGTCGCCACCGCCACTGTTGCGGCGCGCTTCGGACTGCCGTGCGTCATCTATATGGGCTCACGCGATATCGAACGGCAGGCACCCAATGTTTTCCGGATGAAGCTGCTCGGCGCCGAAGTGCGCGCGGTAGAATCCGGTTCCAAGACCTTAAAGGACGCGATGAACGAAGCGCTGCGAGACTGGGTGACCAACGTCCACGACACGTTCTACATCATCGGCACCGCCGCCGGACCACATCCCTATCCCGAACTGGTCCGCGACTTTCAAAGCGTCATCGGGCGTGAGGCGCGCGAGCAGATCATGGCCGCCGAAGGCCGTCTCCCCGACGTGCTGATGGCGGCGATCGGCGGCGGTTCGAACGCCATCGGACTGTTCCACCCGTTCCTCGACGACGCCGATGTGCGGATGATCGGCGTCGAAGCTTCGGGCCATGGGCTGGAGTCGGGAGCCCACGCCGCCTCGCTCGCCGGCGGCCGCCCGGGTGTGCTCCACGGCAACAAGACGATGCTGCTCCAGGATGAGGACGGCCAGATCACCGAAGCGCATTCGATTTCGGCTGGTCTCGACTATCCCGGCATCGGCCCCGAACACGCCTGGCTGCACAGCATCGGCCGCGTCGAATATCAATCGGCGACCGATGCCGAAGCGCTGGAAGCCTTCAAGCTGCTGTGCGTCATCGAAGGCATCATCCCGGCGTTGGAGCCCGCCCACGCCCTTGCCGCGGTGGCGCGCGTGGCGCCGACACTGGCAGCCGACCAGATCATCATCGCCAATCTGTGCGGGCGCGGTGACAAGGACATTTTCACTGTCGCCGAAGCGTTGGGGGTGGTGCTGTGATGGCCGACCGCCTCTCCGCCCGGTTTGCCGCCTGCGCCGCGCAAGGCCGCGCCGCGCTTGTCACCTTCGTCACCGCTGGCGATCCGGACCTTACCACCTCCGCCGAAATCCTGCGCGCGCTCACCGCCGCCGGCGCCGATATCGTCGAACTCGGGATGCCCTTCACTGACCCCATGGCCGATGGCGCGGCGATCCAGCGCGGCAACCTGCGCAGCCTCGGCGCCGGCATGAAGCTGCGTGACCTGCTCGCCATGGTCGCCGACTTCCGCCAGACCGACGACGCCACCCCCATCATCCTTATGGGTTATTTCAATCCGATCCTTGCCTATGGCCCGGCGCGGTTCGCCGCCGATGCGAAAGCCGCCGGCCTCGATGGCACCATCGTCGTCGACCTGCCGCCCGAGGAGGCCGCCGAACTCGTGCCCGACCTTTCGGCGCACGGCCTCCACCTCATTCGCCTCGCCACCCCGACCACCGACGCCGCCCGCCTGCCCAAGGTGCTCGAAGGCGCGTCAGGGTTCCTCTATTATGTCGCCGTCGCCGGCGTTACCGGCGCCAACGCCGCCACCGCCGCCGATGTTGCCGCCGCGGTGGCACGGTTAAAGCGCACCACCGCGCTGCCGATTGCCGTGGGTTTTGGCGTCCGTACCCGCGACCAGGCCGCTGCGATCGCCGTGCACGCCGATGCCGTGGTTGTCGGCTCGGCGATCGTCGATGTTATCGGCAGCGCCGCTGCCGAACGCGCCAACGATATTCCCGCTCGCGTCGGCACGCTCGTCGCAGAGCTGGCCCATGCTATTCGCACCGCCCGTATCGAGGACGCCGCATGAGCTGGTTGACCCGCACCCGCCAACAGCTGACCGGCTTCATGTCGCGGCGGGAGACCCCCGATAATCTATGGACCAAGTGCCGCAGCTGCGGCGCCATGGTCTATACCAAGGAATGGGATGAGAATCTGGCGGTCTGCCCGCGCTGCGATCATCATGAACGCATTGGCCCCAGGACGCGCTTCGCGCAAATCTTCGATGGCGAATTCACGCCCGTAGCCGTCGCCAAAGTCGCCGAGGACCCGCTCAAATTCCGCGACCAGAAGCGCTACAGCGAGCGGCTGAAGGCCGCCAAGACCGCCACCGGCGAACCCGAGGCGATGACCGTCGGTGACGGCCACATTGCCGGCGTGCGCGCCATCGTCGCCATTCAGAACTTCGCCTTCATGGGCGGGTCGATGGGCATGGGCGTCGGCGAGGCGTTCCTGGCCGGGGCGCAGGCGGCGGTGGCAGCGGGCGTACCGTTAGTCATCTTCACCGCCGCCGGCGGTGCCCGGATGCAGGAGGGTATCCTCAGCCTGATGCAGATGCCGCGCACCACCGTGGGCATTGCCGAACTCAAGGAGGCAAGCCTGCCCTATGTCGTCGTCCTTACCGACCCGACGACCGGCGGCGTCACCGCGAGCTACGCCATGCTCGGCGACATCCAGATCGCCGAGCCCAAAGCACTGATCGGTTTCGCCGGCCAGCGCGTCATCGAACAGACGATCCGCGAAAAACTCCCCGAAGGCTTTCAGCGCGCGGAATATCTTCTCGAACACGGCATGCTCGACATGGTCGTCCACCGTTCCGAAATGAAGACCACGCTGTCGCACATCCTCGGCCTGTTGATGGCGCGCAGGCAAGCGCAGGCTGCCTGATGTCCGGGGTCAAAGGCCCGGAGATCGGCGCGCGAATGGAGCGTGCCACATCCGACAACGCCGTGCTCGACGCGCTGCTCCAGGCGGCGTTCGCGCTGCACCCGCAGGAGATCGAGCTCAGCCTCGGCCGCCTCGAACGGCTGCTGGCGCGGCTCGGCAACCCGCACCGCAAATTGCCGCCGGTGTTCCATGTCGCCGGCACCAACGGCAAGGGTTCGACGATCGCCTTTCTGCGCGCCTGTCTCGAAGCCTCCGGCCGCCGCGTCCATGTCTATACGTCGCCGCACCTGATCCGCTTCAACGAGCGCATCCGCGTCGCCGGCCACATCATCAGCGACGAAGCGCTCGCCGAACTGCTGCGCGAAATCCTCAAGCGCAACGCCGGGCAACCGATCACCTTCTTCGAACTGACCACGGCGCTGGCGTTCCTGGCGTTCGCGCGTGAACCGGCGGATGCCGCCATCGTCGAAGTCGGCATGGGCGGGCGCATGGATGCCACCAACGTCATCGCGGCGCCATTGGTGACGGGAATCGCGCAACTCGGCCTCGATCATCAGCAATGGCTGGGGCCGACCATCCTCGACATCGCCCGCGAAAAGGCCGGCATCGCCAAGCGCGGCGTGCCGATGCTGGTGTCGCGCTATCCGCAAGCCGTCACGGCGCGCATCGCCGAGGTCGCCGGCGTTGCCGGGGCG
>JAYUUE010000114.1:0-5192 GCA_043754785.1 Polymorphobacter sp.
CCGATGGGGTTCTTGGGACGATCGGACCAGGCATAGCCGGGAAGCGAGGGCGCGACGACGTGGAACGCCGGTTGCGAAGGGTCTTCGGGGTTGGCGAGGCGTTCGATGATCGCGTCGAACTCCAGGATCGAGCCGGGCCAGCCATGGGCGATGAGCAGCGGCCGGGCATCGGCGCGGTCGGAGCGCTTGTGGACGGCGTGGAGGTGGAAACCGTCGCCGACATCGATGCGGATATGCGGCAACCGGTTGAGGTGGGCGACGGCGGCTGGCCAGTCGTAGGTTTCGAGCCAATATGTCCGCAGCCGTTCCATATAGTCCCGGTTGGCGCCGTGCTTCCAGCCCGCCTGCTCGGGTTCTTCGAAAAACCGAAAGGCGCCGACGCGGCTGCGCACCAGCGCCATTTCGAGCGGGTTGACGGGGATCTCGAACAGGGTCTCGGTCATGCAGCGAGACCGAGCTTGCGCGCCAGGATGCGGCGTTCGGCGATCAGGTCGGCGGCCTTTTCAGCGATCATGATCGTCGGCGCGTTGGTGTTGCCCGAGACCAGATAGGGCATGACCGAGGCATCGACAACGCGCAGGCCTTCGACGCCATTGACGCGCAGATGGCCATCGACCACCGCATCGGCATCGGCGCCCATGCGGCAGCTGCCGACCGGGTGGTAGATGGTTTCCCCCCAGTCGCGCATTGCGGCGATCGTTGATTCGCGGGTGGCGCCGCTGGCGCCGGGCCAGGTTTCGGCGATGCGATACGGTTCGAACGCCGGCTGACGACCGATTTCGCGCGCCATTTCGACGCCGCGATACAGGGTTTCGACATCCTCCGGCGCGCTGAGATAGCGGGGATCGATGGCCGGGTGCGCCAGTGGATCGGGGCTTTTGAGGCGGATGGTGCCGCGGCTTTCCGGGCGCAGCTGGCAGATGTGCATCTGATAGCCGTGCGCGGGATTCATCGTGCCGCGCCCGTGCGGCGCGCCGCGATACGGCATGAAGTGGATTTGCAGATCGGGCGCCGCCAGCCCTTCGCGGCTTGACAGAAAGGCGCCGGTGGGCGTCGGCATGTGGGCGCCGTTGCCGGTCTTGGCGAACACCCACAGGCCGAGCGCCTTCAACTTGTTGATGAAGGTCGAATTGCCGTTGAGGGTGATCGGCTGCGAGCAATCATATTGGACGATCATGTCGAGATGATCCTGGAGGTTGCCGCCGACATCGGGGCTGTCGACCAGCACCGGCACCCCCATTTCCTGCAGGTGCGCCGCCGGCCCGATGCCCGACAGCATCAGCAGCTGCGGCGAATTGACGGCGCCGCCGCACAGGATGACTTCGCGCGCCGATGCGGCTTCGGCCTTGCCGGCACGCTTGTAGGCGATACCGGTGGCGCGCTTGCCATCGAAGGTCACACGCTCGACCTGGACATCGGTGCGGATTTCCAGATTTGGCCGGGCTTTCACTTGCGGCGTGAGATAGGCCTTGGCGGCGGAAAAGCGGCTGCCGTTCTTGATGGTGGCGTCATAGAAGCCGGCGCCTTCGAACTGAGGCCCGTTGAAATCGTCGGTGCGGCGGTAGCCGGCCTGAACGGCCGCATCGAGGAATGCGTCGTTGAGGATGTGCGGCAGCGCGCCCTTGACCGAGGTGTGCAAGGGCCCGCCTTCGCCGTGGAAGTCGGTGCCGCCGCGATCGCTGTGTTCGGCCTTTTTAAAATAGGGCAGGACATCGGCCCAGCCCCAGCCGGTCAGGCCAAGCTGGGCCCAGCGATCGTAATCGCTGCTGTGGCCGCGGATATAGACCATGCCGTTGATCGACGACGAGCCGCCCAGCGCCCGGCCGCGCGGCCAATAAAGCTTGCGGTCGTTCATTTCGGTCTGCGGTTCGGTCCAGAATCCCCAGTCGAACGGGCTGGGCTTGTCGGGCGGGATGATCTGGGCGATGCCGCCGGGCATCTGGATCATCATGCTGTTGTCGCGCCCGCCGGCTTCGATGAGCAGCACGCGGGTGGCAGGGTCCGCCGACAGCCGGTTGGCGAGGACGCAGCCGGCGGAGCCTGCGCCAACGATGATGAAATCCCAGATAGCCGTGGCCGTCACCGGCAGTCTCCCCGATATATGTTGTGGGAGACTTAGCCGAGGCAGGCGCCGACGGGAACGGGGCAAACTGTCAGGATGCGCTTATGACGAAGCGAAAGATCGTGCCGTTCCAGCTGGAATCATTGTGGTCGGCGACATGGGTGTCGGCGAGGGCGGGGTGGCGCGTGATCGCGTGCTGCCAGAAGTTGCGGGCGCCGGTGTTGCTGCGCATGACCGCAGCCTCCCAGCGGCCGGAGTAACGGGTGAACAGCGCCTGTGCGGCGGCGAGGCCGAGGCCGGCGCGCCGGTATTTCCGCACGACGAAGAACTCAGCGATGTTGCGATCGGCGGGCAAGCGGCTGTGGGTGACGGCGTTGAGCAGGGCAAAGCCCGCCAAAATGCCGTCGAGGCGGAACAGCAGCGGGATATGGGCGGGGGCCTGCCACCAGTCGGCGAGCGGAATATCGATGCTGTAGCGGCCATCGTCCGAGAGGTCGCAGCGCGACGTGCCGCCGAAAAGTTGCGAAAAATCATGGACGTAGAATTGCAACAGATTGGCCAGCACCGGCTGTTCGGCAGCGCCGGCAATGTCGAGGCTCAGGCCGTTCATATCGCCGTGTGCCAATGTTTGAGCGGGACTGCGGTATCGGCGAGCGCGGCGGGGTCGATCACGGCGCCGGCCTCGACCAGCGCCTTGCCCTGGACATAGTCGCGGACGGCGTTGACGCAATCGAGCGCGATGACAGCACCGCCCCGCAGGTAGATGACGCTGAATGACCGTGCCGACACATCGCCGCGCAGCACGGTGGCGTCATAGCCGATGGAGAGTCCGACGGTTTGCAGGCGCAGGTCATACTGGTTCGACCAGAACCACGGCACGGCGTGGTAGGGCCGCGGGCTGCCGGTGAGCAGGCGGGCGACGGTGGTCGCCATGTCATTGGCGTTCTGCACCGATTCGAGCCGGATATGGCCGCCGGCAGCGAAGGCGTTGGCATGGGCGGCGCAATCCCCGATTGCAAAGATGTTCGGCAATGACGTGCGGCAATGGTCGTCGACATCGACGCCATTGCGGCCCGCTGCGCCGGCGGTGATCAGCGGCGAGGTGGCGGGGATGATGCCGATGCCGACGATGACGATGTCGGCGGGAATGTGCTCACCATCTGCCAGGACAACGCCGGTGGCGCGGCCGTTTTCGCCGCTGATCGCCGACACCACCACGCCCGTGCGCACGGTCACGCCGTGCGCACGGTGTTCTGCCTCGTAAAAGGCCGACAGCGCCGGGCAGGCGACGCGCGCCAGCACGCGCTCCATGGCTTCGAGCACGGTGACCTGCTTGCTGAGCTTGCTGAGCACGGCGGCGGCTTCAAGGCCGATGTAACCGCCGCCGACGATAACGACGCGGGTAGGAGCGGTGACGACGGCATCGGCGAGTTCGTGTTTCAGCGCCTCGACATCGGCGCGGGTGCGGATGGCGTGGATGCCGCCGTAGTGATGGCCCTCGCAGCTGAGCTGGCGCGGGTGCCCGCCGGTGGCCCAGATCAGGTTTTCGTAAGCGAATGTCTCGCCGCCGTGCGTGACCAGCGTCCGCGCTTCGGGATCGACCGCGGTGACGCGCTGCCCGGTCAACATGACGATATTGCGGTCGGTCCAAAAGGCTGCGGGGCGGATCAGCATTCGGGCGAAATCCTTGTCGCCGGCGAGAAAGTCCTTCGACAAGGGTGGGCGTTCATAGGGAAGGTCAGGTTCGTCGCCGATCATCGCGATGCTGCCGGCAAAGCCCAATTGCCGCAGCTGCACCGCCGTCTGGGCACCGCCGTGCCCGGCGCCGACGATGATGATGTCGAACGGCGTCATGAAGCGACGCTGGCGCCGACGCGGACGAAGACGCCGCGCAAATCATCGACACTGGCGCGATCGAGCGCGCCGTCGCCGACTTCGCCTTCGGTCCATAGCCAGCTTTGTGCCGGATCATCGCGCATCGTCCAGTCGGGGAACAGCCGCGCCTGAACGTTGCCCAGCGCCAGTTGCCGCACCGCCAGATGGCGATTGTCGCGCTTGATCCGGGCAAAGGTCGCAAGCAGGGCTGCCTCGGGGCCTTCGAGCAGTTGCAGATACAGGTCGCGGCGGACGATCAGCGCGCCGGTCAACCCGTCGCGCGCGTTGTTGCGCCGCGCCTCGAGCAGGATGCCATTGAGCATCGCGTCGTCGAAGCCGAACGGTTGTGAATAATAGATCAACTGGCTTGTCGTCATGCTGTCCCCGCGATTGCCGCACCATCATGCCCCAGCTGCGCGCCGCCGCAAAGGCGGCTGTTGCAGGCGGGGCTTTTCAATTCCGCCCGGCCCTGTCACATCGCTTGCATGGATCTGTCGCAACATCCCGACGCCGCCAATTCGGGACACTTGCTGCGGCGCACACCGCTGGTGCGGCGATTGCTGGCGCATAACCCGTCGGCGTTCACCTATACGGGCACCGGGACGTTCGTGGTCGGAAACGGGACCGTCGCGGTCATCGATCCCGGCCCGGCCGATCCGGACCATATCGCGGCGTTGATTTCGGCGCTGAAGAACGAAACGGTCAGCCATATCGTCGTGACGCACACTCATATGGACCATAGTCCGGCAGCGCCGGCCTTGCAGGCAGCGACCGGTGCGGAAATCGTTGGCTGTGCGCCGCTGGTGCTGTCCGATGATGGTCCGCGTGCCGATGCAGGGTTTGATGCGAGCTATGCGCCCGACCGGGTGCTGGTCGATGGCGACAGTATTTTCGGGCCCGATTGGACGCTGACTGCGGTGGCGACGCCGGGGCATACGTCGAACCATCTGTGCTTTGCATTGCCGCAGGAAAAGGCGCTGTTCACCGGCGACCATGTCATGGGGTGGAGCACGACCGTGGTGGCGCCGCCGGATGGCGACATGGCAGCGTATATGGCCAGTCTGCGCAAGCTGTTGGGGCGTGACGAGGTGATCTACCACCCGACCCATGGTGAGCCGGTGACCGATGTGCAGCGTTTCGTGCGCGGGTTGATCACCCACCGCAAGCAGCGCGAGAACCAGATTTTGAAACTGCTCGGCACGGGCGCGCAGACGATTCCAGCGATGGTGGCGGTGATGTATGCCAAGGTCGACCC
>JAYUUE010000115.1:0-1754 GCA_043754785.1 Polymorphobacter sp.
CAGCTTCGATCGCGCCATCGGCCGGCTCGGCATCGACGCCGATGGCATCAAGACGACGCCTTACTCGGGTGAACCCGATATCCTGCGCGGCATCGGCCCTGAAACCCGCGTCGTCCTGCAAAGCGGTGTCGAGGATATCTACCGCCGCTTCACCACCCTCGTCAGCGTGTCACGCAAGCTGCCGCTAGCTGAGGTGGATCGCATCGGCCAGGGCCGCGTCTGGGCCGGCGCCACCGCCAGGCAGTTGAAACTCGTCGATACCATGGGAGACCTTGATGCCGCTGTCGCGGCGGCGGCCCGCCGCGCTGGCATGAAGGGCAAACCCCGCACCATTGATATCGAACGCCCGGGCTCACCGCTTGGGCAATTCCTGCGGACGTTCGTTGGCCCAGGTCAGGACGAAGACCAGATTGCCCGTGACCCGTTCGCCAAACTCGCCGCCGGCACCCGCATCCGGCTCCTGGCGGCCATCGGCGATGTTCGCGTGATGGCCGACGGTCCGACGATGCAGGCGGCGTGCATGGAGTGCGCCGGCCGGGGCTCGCCGCGCACCGCCGCTGCGGCGCAGACCAGCGATTGGCTGATGAAACTGGCGCTTCGATAAATGTCTTGCCTCCCCCTCAGGGGGAGGCGAGAGACGCGCCACTTGGCGCGGCCCGGGTGGGGATATAATCCCTACCCCTCCCCCTCATACGCCGGCAAGGCCAACCCCCGCCCGATCGCCAGTGCCCGCAGCCCGAACCCCGCCGCCGCACCAATCGCCCCCGCCACGATCCGATCCACCCCGATAAACACCAGCGCCACGTAAGTCGTCGCCCCAAACGCCGCCGCCGAAACGTAAATCTCCCGCCGCATCAGCACCGATGGCACGCCGGCCAACACATCGCGGATGATGCCGCCGAAACTTGCCGTCAACACCCCCATGACGATGCACGCGAGCGGCGGCACCCCAAAAGTTTCGGCCTTGGCGGCGCCGATGACCGAATAGGCCCCCATGCCGACAGCATCGAACCACAGCAGCGCCGGCAGCCGCCAGCGGTCGGCGCGCAACATCCACACCGCCCCGGCGGCCACCAGGCACACCCCGAGATAATCCGACCGCCCCACCCAGAACACCGGTGCACCGATGAGCAAGTCGCGCAGCGTGCCACCACCAATGCCGGTGATGGCGGCAAAAAATGCAAAGGTCACAATCGTCTGCCGCGCCTTCGCCGCCGCCAGCGCACCCGACACAGCGAACACCGCCACCCCTGCCATATCAAGCCACGAGAGTAGCGGCCGGATTGCGTCGATCGCCGGCGGCGCGATCACGCGGCATCCTCGGCGGCGTAGTCGAACGGGTCGAAGCCATAGTTTGCCAGCACCGCAAAGCGCGCCCGCCAGTCTCCATCGCCGGCCGTCGCCACCAACCAGTCGATCGTCGGCGCGACCAGCGCCGCATAATCGCCCGCATTCGCATAGCCTGCCGCAAGCGCCGAACTGCTGTCGATGAGATAAGGGCGCGGCACGCACCACGGCGTCTGGCCGACATGGCCGTGCGGCGGCCCGGCAAACCGCCGGATCGCCAGCGGCCGGCCCATTCGTGCAGAAATCACCGCACTGATGCCCGCCACCGTCGGCGCATCAGGATCGGCGATGTTGAAGATGCCGCCAATCCGCTGCGCCGCGAGAACCGCCGCCAGCCGCCCGATGCTTTCTGCCGCCGTGGTGTGAAATTGGCTCTCGCCATGATACGCCAGCGGCACGTCGGCCCG
>JAYUUE010000116.1:0-5144 GCA_043754785.1 Polymorphobacter sp.
ACCGTTACCGCGTCGATTGGAAGTTGGTGACACAGCGGGATCAAATCGGCGGTGCGCTTTGCCGCCATGATCCCGGCAATGCGCGCTGTGGCAATGACATCGCCCTTCGCAAGGCGGTTTGCAGCAATCAGCGTGAGCGTGGGTGTCGCGATGGTGATGAAACCTTCGGTTACCGCCTCGCGGCGCGTTGCCGGTTTGGCCGAAATGTCGACCATGCGTGCGGCGCCGTGATCGTCGACATGGGTCAGCGTCATGCCGAAAGGCCGAGCAGATCGCGTGTGGCGCGGGTGACATCGGCCTGGCGCATCAACGATTCGCCGACGAGGAAGGTGGTGATGCCGACTGCTGCCAGTCGATCGAGATCATCGGGGCCTGATAGTCCACTTTCGGCAACGAGAGTGCGACCCCGCGTATCGGCAAGATCGAAGCTGGTCTGGAGATCGACAGCCAAAGTTTTCAGATTGCGATTGTTGATTCCGAGCAGCGGTGTTTTCAGTTTCAGCGCGCGGTCGCGTTCGGCGGCGTCATGAACCTCGATCAATACGTCGAGACCGTGAGAAATGGCCACGGCTTCCAATTCAGCCGCCTGAGCGTCGGATAGCGCCGCCATGATCAGCAAGATCGCGTCGGCGTTGATGGCGCGCGCTTCGATTACCTGCCAGGGATCGACGATGAAGTCCTTGCGGATGACCGGCAGGTCGCAGGCGGCGCGTGCGGCCGTCAAATAAGCGTCGCTGCCGAGGAACCAGCGATCTTCGGTCAATACCGACAGGCAGGTGGCGCCGCCGGCGGCGTACGCCCGTGCCAAGGTTTCGGGAACGAAATCGGCGCGGATCAAACCTTTTGACGGGCTTGCCTTCTTGATTTCGGCGATGAGAGCATAGCGGCCATCGGCACAGGTGCGATGCAACGCGGCGATGAAGCCGCGCACCGGATCGGCTTGGGCAGCAGCGGCCTCCAGGTTGGCGAGTGAATGTTGGGCGCGGGCGGCGGCGATGACCTGGCGCTTGTAAGCGAGGATTTGCGCCAATGTATCGGTCATGCGGTGTCACTCATCGAAACGCACTCCAGCGGGCGAGGGTGTCGGCAGCAGCGCCAGTGGCCAGTGCCGCGCGCGCGCTCTCGGCGGCCGGCAGCCAGCCGAGCGCCGGATCGACGAGCCGCAACGCTGCCGCCGTATTGATGACCACGATATCATGATAGGCGCCAGTTTCGCCGGCCAGCAATGCGCGCAGGCGGGTGGCGTTATGGGTGGCATCGCCGCCGACGAGTGCGGCTTCCGGATGGATGCTAATCCCCGATTCGGCGGCATCGATCTGGCCGGTGGTCAACGCACCGTGGTCGACGAGGGCGAAGTCCGTTGTGCCTGAAACCGCGATTTCGTCATAACCGGCGCCGTGGACGACCATGGCGCGGTCCGACCCGAGTTGCGCCAATGCCTGGGCGACGAGTCCAACGCGGTCGGCAGCGAACACCCCGACCAGTTGGCGTTTGACACCGGCTGGATTGGCGAGCGGCCCCAACAGGTTGAAAATGGTCCTTCGCCCCAGCGCACGCCGCACCGGAGCGACGCGGGCCATCGCCGGATGATGGCGTGCGGCGTGGAGGAAAATGATGCCGACGGTTTCAAGGCACGGTGCCAATCGGTCGGCCGGTAAGTCGGCGATGCCGAGCGCGGCCAGCACGTCGGCGGCGCCGCTGGACGACGAGGCGGCGCGATTGCCATGTTTGGCTACAAGGACGCCGCACGCTGCGACGACGATGGCGACGGCGGTTGAGACATTGAGGCTTTGCTTGCCATCGCCGCCAGTGCCGCAGACGTCGATGGCGCCGGGCGCATGAAGGGGCGACATTTGGCGGGACCGCAGAGCGCGCGCCGCCGCAACGATTTCGCCGACCGTTTCGCCGCGGTCCGCGAGCAAGGTCAGAAAGCGCGCCAGCTCGTCATCGCCGACCTTGCCATCAAAGATCCGTTCAAAAGCATCGGCAGCAGCGTCAGGGGCCAATGGCGACGACGGGTCGGGCAATGCAAAGCTCATGCGGCGCGCGCCAATCGCTTCGGGGTCATGCCGGCGAGGACCAGGAAATTGGCAAGCAGATCGTGACCATGCTCCGTGGCGATGCTTTCAGGATGGAACTGAACACCGTGAAGCGACAGGTCTCTGTGACGCATGCCCATGATGTGCCCATCGGGACTGCGCGCGTTGACCGCGAAACAATCGGGCAGATCAGAGTCGCGAACGATGAGCGAATGATAGCGTGTCGCCTGAAATGGTGACGGCAGGCCGTTGAAAACACCGGTGCCGTCGTGCGCAATGGCGCTGGTCTTGCCATGCATGACCTGCGGCGCGCGCACGATGGTGCCGCCAAAGGCCTGGCCTAATGCCTGGTGGCCGAGGCAGACGCCGAGCAACGGCAACCGGGTTTCGGCGGCGGCGTGGATGATGTCCAGGCATATGCCCGCTTCGTTGGGAGTGCAGGGACCAGGCGACAACAGTATCGCCTGCGGTTGCATGGCGATGGCCTCAGCGGCAGTCAGGCTATCGTTGCGCATGACCTTGGTCTCGGCGCCCAGTTCGAGCAGGTAATGCACCAGATTGAAGGTGAAGCTGTCGTAATTGTCGATGACGAGGATCATGGCGTTCCCCTAGCCGAAGCGCAGCGGCACGTCATGCAGTGACTTTGACGCCCTTCCAAAAGGCGATGCGGCCTCTGATCTCGGCGGCGGCCGGCTTGGGGTCGCCGTAGTACCAGACAGCGTCGGGGTTTTCGGCGCCGCCGACGGCAAGGGTGTAGTAGTTTGCGGTGCCTTTCCAGCCACAGACCGTGGTTGTGCTGCTGGGTTTGAGCAGTGCTGGATCGACCGCATTCAATGGAAAATAGTGATTGCCTTCAACGATGATGGTATCGTTGCTGTCGGCGATGACGACGTCATTCCAGAAGGCTTTGGGCATAATGTCTCCTATTGACCAAAACGGAGTGATGCGGCGGCGCGCAACGCCTCGCGGGCGGCTGCAATTAGCGCGCCGGCTTTGGCTTCGCATTCGCGCTGTTCATATTCGGCAATGCTGTCGGCGACGATGCCGGCACCGGCCTGGACGTGCATGACGCCATCCTTGACCACGGCGGTGCGCAGGACGATGCACGAATCCATCGATCCGTCGGGGGAGAAATAGCCGACGCCGCCGGCATAGGCACCGCGGGCTTCGGGTTCGAGTTCGGCGATGACCTGCATGGCGCGAACCTTGGGCGCGCCGCTGACGGTGCCGGCGGGGAAGCCGGCCAGCAGAGCGTCGATGGCGTCAAACTGCGGGTCGAGCCGGCCGCGCACGTTCGAGACGATGTGCATCACATGGCTGTAGAATTCGACTCCGGCGCGATCGGTCACGGTGACGGTGCCGGGCAGCGAAACGCGGCCGGTGTCGTGGCGGCCAAGATCGAGCAGCATCAGATGCTCGGCCTGTTCCTTGGCGTCGGCAAGCAGCGAGGTTTTGTTTTCAGCGTCTTCCACTGCGTCCTTGCCGCGCGGCCGCGTGCCCGCAATCGGGCGGATGGTAATATCGCCGTCTCGGACGCGGACCAGAATCTCCGGGCTGGAGCCCACCAGCGCAAAGCCTGGAAGATCGAGGAAATACAGGAAGGGTGAGGGGTTGATGCGGCGCAGGGCGCGGTAAAGTTCGAACGGCGGCAGCGGGAATTTGACTGAAAACCGCTGCGCCAAGACCACCTGAAAGATGTCACCGGCAAATATATAGGCCTTGGCGCGCTCCACCATCGCCGCATAGGCGGCGGGCGAAAGAGCGAGTGTCGGGGTGCCGTCCGGAAGATGTGCGGGGGGATTTGGGGGGATTGGCGGGTTGGCGGCGAGGCGTGCGTGGGCGGTTTCAATGCGCTCCACGGCGTCCGCATAGGCGGCGTCGGGGTCTGCGGCGGTGAATATCGGGGCGACGAGGAACAGCTCGTCCCGCAACCGGTCGAACACCAGGATTAGAGTGGGGCGGACGAACACCATATCGGGCACCGCAAGCGGCGACGGGGCATTGCGCGGCACGCTGGGTTCGACCAGCCGCACCGCTTCATAGCCAATATAGCCGACGAGGCAGGCCAGCGCCGGCGGCAGGTCGGGCGACACATCGGCGCGCGCCTCTGCCACCAGCGCGCGCAGCGCTGCAAGGGCGCCGCCGGGAACAGACACGAAGGCATCGCGGTCGGTGCGCCAATTGCGGTTGATCTCGCTACTGTTGCCGTGCGCGCGCCAGACCAGATCTGGGGCGAGGCCGAGTAGCGAGTAGCGTCCGCGCACTTGCCCGCCTTCGACCGATTCGAGCAGGAAGCTGCCGCTTTCGGCAGCCCCGAGCTTCAGCATCGCCGATACCGGAGTTTCTGCATCGGCGACAATGCGCGTCCAGACAAGCTGTGCCTTGCCGCTGCCCATTGCTACGGCAAACGCGGCGCGATCTGGGGTGATTGCGCCGAAATCAATCATTATTGCGTCGCGGCGTCCTGCCCCGAAAGGCGGCGCGTGATCGCGGTTATGACGCCGTCATTGCGTTTGACGCCGACGGCGCGTTCGGTTGCGGCGGCAAAGGCGCGGGCAAATTCGTCTGGCAAGGCGCTGGCAATATCGCGGCGGCTGGCGTCGAGCAAGCCCGGCGTTGCAGCGATGCTTCCTGGTTGTATAGCGTCGACATGGATCAACACCCAGCCTTGCGGGCCGGGCTCGATGCGGGTGGTGCCAGCCGGGGTTGCGAGGAAGGCCTGGATGATCGGCGGCACATTTTGCTGCCCCGCTACATCGACGCGGCGGCCGGACAGCGGCCGCGCGGCAGCCAGACCCTGCGCGGCGACGGCGGCCTTGAAATTGCCGGTCTTCCTGGTGTCGGCGATGATGGCGTCGGCTTTGACGCGGGCGGCGGCCATGGCCTTGGCCTGGAGGGCACCAGCTGCGGCCACATCGCGTACGGCGCTGAGTGGCTGGGCGGCCATCGGCAGCACAGTGATGGTTTCCAGAACGACCAGTCGGTTTTTGCCAAGGTCTTCGACCGCTGCACCGTCGCCGGACTCGTGACGGAAGGCTTTCGCTGCGATTGCGAGTGGTTCGCCGGTCAAGGTCACCCCGTCGGGAGTAGCCCCAGCGACAGTGA
>JAYUUE010000117.1:0-1750 GCA_043754785.1 Polymorphobacter sp.
GGCTGGGCGAGCAGCAGCAGCAGCCACCAGCGTCTCATGCTTCGGCCCGCAGTTTCGCCATCAACGGCTTGATGTCATCGTCCCATTTTTCATTGCTGATCGGCCCGATCTGCTTATAGCGCACTCGGCCGCGTGCATCGACGATGAAGGTTTCAGGTACCCCGGTGACGCCGAGATCGATGGCGGTGCGACCGGTTTCATCGGCCGCGACCTTGGCATAGGGGTTGCCGAACCGCGCCAGCCACGCCCGGCTGTCGGCGGGCTTGTCCTTCCACGCCAGCCCGTAAACCGGCACGCCTTCCTTCGCAATCCGCGTCAGCACTGGATGTTCCTGCGGGCAGGCGGCGCACCAGCTGGCAAAGACGTTGAGCAACGCCGGCTCACCCTTGATCGCAGCACTGGCAAAGCCAGGTCCGCCACCGGGTACATCCGCGATCCCCGGCAGCGCAAATGCCGGCAACGGCCGGTCGATGAGTTGCGACGGCAGTTCCTTGGGGTCCTTGGTCAGTCCGATGGCGAAAAAGCCGATGAGCGCCATGAAGGCGATGACGGGCAGTACGAAGACCAGTCGATTCACGGCGTCATTCCGCCGGGACCATAGCCGGGTACGATGCCGATGGACGCGCGGGCGCGCCGATACGGAAGCGGCGATCGGCAAGGCTTGCGGCACCGCCCATCGCCATCATCAGCCCGCCGAACCAGATCCAGCCGACCATCGGGTGATGGTAGATACGCACAACCACGCCATTGCCGCTGGGACCCTGTTGTTCGTCGCCGATGGCGAGATAGGCGTTGCCCATGATCGAGCTGCCGATGCCGGCTTCGGTCGTCTGGTTGCCGCTGATCGGGTAAAACCGCCGCTCGCTGGTCAGCTCATCGACACGCCGGCCCTGTTCGACGTGGAAGCGCGCCGCGACTGCCTGGTAATTCGGCCCCTGCACCGGGCTGACGCCGTTCAACGTCACCTTCATGCCGCCCAGCGCGGTGGTTTCCCCCGGTCGCATGACCAGTATCTTCGAAGTGGCATAACCGCTCATCACCGCAACCCCGGCAGTCGTGACACCGAGCCCGGCATGCGCCAGCGCCATGCCGATAACAGCCGCCGGGGTCGTTCGAATGAGCCGCCCGGAAAAACCCGCCGCGCCCCGCCAACGCCGCAGCAGCACCAGCACGCCGCCGAGAACGAGCCAAAAGCCCAGCGCCAACCCGAAGGCACTCGCCGCCTTGGCCGCGCCGAGCGTCGCCCAGAGACCGGCCCAGACCGCCAGCGCCGCCAGCAACGGGCCGCGCAGCTTCAGCCACAATGCCGCCAGGCTATCACGCTTCCACGCCAGCATCGGACCGACCGTGACAAGCAGCAGCAGCGGCACCGTAAGCGGCACGAACACCAGATTATAATAGGGCGGGCCGACCGAAATCTTGTCGGCTGGCGACACCGCCTCCATGATCACCGGGTAGAAGGTGCCAAGGAACACAACCGCCGTCACCGCCATCAGGAACAGGTTGTTGAGTGTCAGCCCCGCCTCGCGGCTGACCGCCGAGAACAGCGCGCCGGATTTGAGCAGCGGTGCCCGCCACGCGAACAGCACCAGTGCCGACCCGGTGGCGCCGACGATCATGGCAAGGATGAAGACGCCGCGTTCGGGATCGACGGCAAAGGCGTGGACCGAGGTGAGGATGCCCGAGCGCACCAGGAAGGTGCCGATCAGGCTGAGCGAAAAGGCGAGGATGGCCAGCAGAATCGTCCACC
>JAYUUE010000118.1:0-15632 GCA_043754785.1 Polymorphobacter sp.
ACGACACTCGAGGGCCTCGAAAAGTACCTTGGCTCGGGGATGATCAAGGGCATCGGACCGGTCTACGCGAAGAAACTGGTGATCGCATTCAGCCAGGATGTGTTCGACGTCATCGAGCGCGAGCCGACACGGCTGCGGGAGGTTACCGGGATCGGCCCCGTCCGTGAGGCGAAGATCATCCGTGGCTGGACCGATCAGCGCGCAATTCGCGAGATCATCGTCTGGCTCTACGGTCACGGCGTCAGCTCGGCGCGCGCGGTGCGGATCTTCAAGACCTACGGCGATCAGGCGATCGCAACGATCAAGGCCGATCCGTACCGCTTGGCACGCGACATTACCGGCATTGGCTTCAAGACCGCCGATGCGATCGCCGCCAGTCTCGGTTACGGAAAGGACGACCCACGCCGGGTCCGCGCCGGTGTCGCCCATGCCCTGACGACAGCGATGGACGACGGTCATTGCGGGCTGCCGCGCGATGATCTGATCAAGTCGGGCGCCGAGCTGCTGGAGGTCGCTGCACCGCTGATCGAGGTGGCGGTATCGAGCGAGCTCGTATCGGGAGAAGTCCTTGCCGGCGTGACCGACGGCCGGGAGGTGATCTTTCTGGCCGGCCTTTACCGCGCGGAGCAAGGCATCGCCGAGCGACTGCTACGGTTGCAGACTGGGCGATTGCCGTGGAGCGCGATTGACGCCGATAAGGCAATTCCATGGGTCGAACAGCGCACCGGACTGACCCTCGCCGAAAGCCAGGTTGCCGCGCTGCGCCTCGCACTCGTCTCGAAACTCTGCGTCATCACGGGCGGCCCCGGGGTCGGCAAGACGACACTGGTCAATTCGATCCTCAAGATACTGACCGCACGCAAGGTCGCGATTGCCCTGGCTGCGCCGACCGGTCGCGCCGCCAAGCGGATGAAGGAGTCGACGGGGCTCGACGCGATGACCCTCCACCGGCTGCTGGAAACCGACCCGAAGGAGGGCGGGTTCAAGCGCAACGAGGATAACCCCCTCGAGTGCGAGCTGCTGGTGATCGACGAAACCAGCATGGTCGACGTGCCGCTTATGAATGCGGTGATGAAGGCGCTGCCGCCGGCGGCAGCACTGCTTCTCGTCGGCGACGTTGATCAGCTTCCGTCGGTGGGACCGGGGCAAGTGCTCAAGGACATCATCGCCAGTGGCGCTGTCCCTGTGGTGCGACTGACCGAGGTGTTCCGTCAGGCGGCGACCAGTCAGATCATCATCAACGCCCACCGGATCAACGCCGGACTGATGCCCGATCTGTCGGCACGCAACACCGGCGACTTCTTCTTCCAGGAGGCCGAGGACCCCGGCGATGTGGCCGACAAGGTTCTCGACCTCGTTGCGCTGCATATCCCACGCCGCTTTGGGTTCGAGCCGGCGCGCGATATCCAGGTGCTCAGTCCGATGCAACGGGGAGGTGCAGGTGCCCGCGCCCTCAACATGCTGCTGCAGGCCCGTCTCAACCCGCCGGGCGACGACGCCATCGAGCGCTTCGGTAGCCGCTATGGGCCCGGCGACAAGGTCATGCACATCGTCAACGACCGCGAGCGCGACCTTTACAATGGCGACCTCGGCATCGTCACCAAAGTCGACCACACCGATGGCGAGCTGACTGCCCGCTTCGGCGCAGAGGAGGCCGTATTCGATTTTGGCGAGCTCGACGCGCTGCAGCTTGCCTACGCGACGACGATCCACAAATCGCAAGGGTCCGACCCGTCGTCGTGCTGCCGCTGACGATGCAGGCATACACAATGCTCGGGCGTGAACTGATCTACACCGCCGTTACCCGCGCCAAGCAGCTACTCGTTCTCGTCGGCCCGAAGAAGGCGCTGGCGATCGCGGTGAAGCGGCGCCAGCAACGGCGATGGTCGCTGCTTCGCGACAGGCTGCAACCGGGCTCGTCACGAGCAGGAAACAGCGCTTGAACGATAAAAACTGAAGCGCCCGGATCGGGGGGCGGTGATATCGCAAGTGCAGCGTTGGAAGCCAACGAAATGGTTGGTCGCGGCACTGGCGGAGATTTTGCTTATACGCCTGACGACACCGTCAAGATTTGGAGCATGCGCGCCGAGCCAGACGCAAGGCGGTTCCGATGACGAGGCCGCGCGACGTCGAGCACAACAGGCGGGCCGTGGAAAACTCGGCGCCCTCACGGCGATCCTTCTTTTGCACGCTGGTCAACATGCGAGAGGCCCGGGCCACAACTGGCGAACGGTGACGAGCCTTCGATCATTCACGGGTCCATTCGAACGCATCGACGCGGGGATCATCGCCGAATGCCGACCGATTGAAAACCAGCGTCCTTGCCGGCGATTCGCACCGAGCGTAGATCCCGGTCGGCGATAGCATGAGATGCCAGCTTGAACGGCGGCGCGGATGGACTTCGTCGAAGGCAGAGCATGACAGTAGGCTTATGTTGTAGCCGCCACCGGGGTCGCGCGCCGATCGGGACCGGATGACCGTGGCACCAAGGCTGCGAGCATCGTCAGCAGCAGCGTGACACGCGATATAGTCGATTGGGTGCATCCAGCGATCTGGATCGTCATCATAGGGTGGCTGGGTCAGGTCGAGGCAGAGCACTGTCTTGTACCGGACGGCGAACCCTGTGAACTCCAGCGGAGGTCATCGCAACGGATGTTATCTGAATTGCGCTAGACGTGAACGGACCGGGAACGGCAGGCTAAGCGGCCTGCCAGAATGCCTACGCTGGTCGACTGACCCCCAAACGTCTCATCTCGCGGTAGATGGTTGAGCGCCCCAGTCCGAGCTGTTTTGCGGCTTGCGCTGGAGGCGTATTGGCCTGGACAAGCGTCAACGCCGCATCGAGCTTTGTTACATCGAGCGGCTGTCGCCCCGGCTTTCGGCCCTTGGCACGCGCTGCGGCAATGCCGTCTTTTGTGCGTTCGGAGATCAGCCGGCGCTCGAAATGGGCAATGGCGCCGAAGACGTGGAAAATCAGTTCGCCGGCCGCCGACGAGGTGTCGATCTTTTCCTCGAGGCTGAGGAGCGCGATCTTGCGCTCGCGCAGAATGGTGACCGTGGACAGCAATTCTGCCAGCGAGCGCCCAAGCCGATCGAGGCGCACCACCGCCAGAGTGTCTCCGGGTCGCGCATAGGCGAGCAGATCGGTCAGGCCAGGCCTGTCCATGCTCTTGCCCGACATGACATCGGTGAAAGTCTTGATCGCGCCGGCCTCGGTCAAACGTATGGTCTGGCCGGCGACGTCCTGGTCGCCGGTACTGACCCGGGCGTAGCCAAGAATGTCAGGCATGGACGTCCGTCATCGTGCCAGCATCAGTTTCAGGCCCGGGATTTTGATCTTGGCCCATTCCTGATCAGCAGTGAGAACCGGCAGGCCTTCGGCGATCGCCAAGGCCATGCAGGTCCGATCGCCAAGGCCGCTGCCAAAATCCTTGGTCGCAGGGTAGAGCTTGGCCGCGGCAATGGCGTCGTCACGCCCGTGCGGTCGCACGTCGAGATGCAAGGCGTCCAACATTGCCAGCGCCGCATCGATGGGAACCTCGCGGCGCAACAGGCCCTTGATCACCTCTTGAAAGTTGACCGCCGAGATAAGCCCGTCACCGATGTATTGCGCGACGACATCGGCGCCTGGCTCATCGCGTAGCAGCGCCAGTATCGCCGAGGCGTCAAAAACGATCGATGCCATACTTGTTCCGGGGCCTAGTCGAGGTCTTCGCGCGCGGCTTCGGCCCGGCGCTCGGCAATGAAGTCATCCACCTGAAGATCGTTTGTTGCATGTTGACGGTATAGATCTTGGGCACGCTTGATGCTCTGCCGCATCGACGTCAGCTTCACGTTGTCACCGTCGATTGACAGCACGACGACGCCAGCTCCCGTAACGCCAAGCGCCTTTCGCGCCGATCGTGGCAGCACCATGCGACCGTTCTCGGCAATTCGGATATCGATCAGTTCCTGCACGAGTGACACCTCGCTGTTAGTGACATGACTTGCATATGTGTCATATCGCCGTGATTGTCTATAACTGTCACGTTGCACCGGCTTTTTTGGGAATGCGCTGTCTCGCAAACGACCGTTCTGGGGACGCCAGGCGAAACCGCGCCCGATGGTCCCGAACCCGTCCAGAGACTACGTCCCTTTATTGCCGTATGTCCACGATCTTGTGCAACCTTTCTTGGACGGTTTTCATGGCCCGGCGCGATCTCCTTACCGCTGACGAACGGCAAATGCTGTTTGGCGTCCCGACGGACCGGGAAAACCTCGCCCGCCGCTACATGCTGTCACCGAAGGACCTGGCGCTGCTAGCGACACGCCGCGGCGATACGAACCAGATCGGGTTCGCCCTGCAGCTCGGGCTGCTGCGTTATCCCGGGTTCGGATTTACCCTCGACGCGGGCGCACCTACGGAGCTTGTTGCGTTTACGGGCGAGCAGATCGGGGTTCCGGTAGCAGCGTTCGGACGGTGTGCGAGCCGGCCCGCGACCGCGTCCGTCCACGCCCGTGAAGCCGAGGCGGCACTTGGCCTGCGGCCGCCGGTCAACGCCGATCTGCCGCTCCTCATCGACGCCGCAACAAAAGCGGCCTGGGCGACTGATGACGGCGTGCCGATTGTCACCGGCATTACGGATGCCCTTCGGGCTTCGTGCATCACGCTACCGGCGCCGTCTGTGATCGAGCGTGCCGGACTCGCCGGACGGGCCCGTGCCCGGCAGCGTGCCTATGAGGCAATGCTGGCCGGCGTGCCCGCCGACAGCATTCCCAAGCTCGATGCTATCCTGATTGTCGATCTTCAGACCGGCCTTACGCCGCTTGCCTGTCTCCGCGACATCGCTACCGCGCCGACCGCCGACAATGTGTGTGGGCTACTCGAGCGCCTGCACCGCGTTCGGGCGATCGGGCTGCCCGCTGCCATCGGCGATTGCATCCATCCCGACCGGCTCCACCAACTCGTCCGCGAAGGTCGCGCTTCGCCGGCACATCTGCTGGGCCGGTATACGCCTTCGCGGCGACGAGCTACACTTGCGGCGGTGCTCCTCGACCTTGAAACGCGGCTGACCGACGCGGCGCTCGATATGGCCGACAGGATTATCGGCGGCAGCTTCACCCGTGGCGGCAACGCCCAGAAGAAGACCTATGCCGCCACGACCCGCGACGTTGGCCGCATAATGCGTCTGTTTGATCGTACAGTTGCCGCGCTCGAGGCGTCACAGGACAGTGGTATCGACGGGTTTACTGCGGTCGATGATGCGGTTGGTTGGGACAAGTTGCTGCGCGCGCGCAGCGAAGCGCGGATCATCGCCGATCTGGCCGAGGAGAACCCGCTCATCCGTGCCGCCGATCGGTGGAAGACATTGCGCAAGTTTGCGCCGCTCCTTCTCGAGGCGATCGACTTCAAGGCGGGCAGGGGCAGCGCCTCGACAATCGCCGCCATCAATGCCTTGCGCGAACTGAACCGGTCCGGCCGCCGCGACGTGCCGGTGGACGCGCCGATGCCGTTCCGCAAGGAATGGCGCGCACTGGTGAAAGAGGGTGGCGACAAACCCGACAGGCACCTTTGGGAAACCGCCGTCCTCGCGCATCTTCGCAACAAGTGGCGCTCGGGCGACGTGTGGGTCGAGCGGTCGGCGAATTACAGGCGCTTCGACAGCTACTTGCTTCCGCCGGCTCAGGTCGCGCCAATTGCAGCCGGCCTGAAACTGCCGGTCACCGCCGACGAATGGCTTGCCGACCGGGGCAGTGAACTCGACCGGCGGCTGAAGCAATTTGCTCACCGGCTAGGGCGCGGCGAAGTTGAAGGCGTGTCGTTTGAAAACGGCAAACTGTCGATCTCACCTGTGCGTGCAGACGAATCCGCCGCTGCAAAGCAACTCGCCGCGCGGATCGACGGCATTCTGCCGCGGGTCCGCATCACCGAGCTTCTCCACGAGGTGGCGCGGTCGACCGGTTTTGCGCAGGCCTTCACCAACGTGCGGACCCGCGAACAGCACGACAATGAAAACGCGCTGCTGGCCGCGATCCTTGCCGACGGCTCCAATCTCGGCCTCGCCCGCATGGCCGAGGCGAGCCAAGGCGTCACCGCCGATCAGCTCATCTGGACGAAGTCGGCGTTTATTGCGCCCGACAACTACAAAGCAGCCTTGGCGCGCATCATTGACGCTCATCACGCGCTGCCGATTGCAACCGTTTGGGGCCAGGGCACCACCTCGTCATCCGATGGTCAGTTCTTTCGTTCAGGCAAACGCGGCAGTGGCGCCGGGGATTTCAACGCGAAGTACGGCGTCGATCCCGGCTTCTCCTTCTACACCCATGTCTCCGACCAGCATGGGCCCTATCATGCGACGGTCATCTCGGCGGCGACGCACGAAGCGCCCTTTGTTCTCGACGGCCTGCTTCACCACGGCACCGGCCTCGAGATCGACATGCACTTCACCGATACCGGCGGCGCCACCGATCACGTGTTCGCCCTGTGCCACATGCTGGGCTTTCGGTTCTGTCCGCGGCTGCGCGATTTTGGCGACCGCCGTATGGCAAGCATCGAGTCGCCGGGGCAATATCCTTTGCTGAAGCCGCTGATGGGCAGCCGTGTGAAAGTCGACGTCATCCGCGCGCACTGGGACGAAATTGTTCGCCTGGTCGCGTCGCTGAAAACCGGGACCGTCTTGCCCTCGGCCATGCTGCGCAAGCTCGCCACCTACGAACGCCAGAACCAGCTTGACCTCGCGTTGCGTGAGATCGGCCGCGTCGAACGCACGCTTTTCATGCTCGACTGGCTGGAAAGCCCGTCGCTGCGGCGGCGCTGCCAGGCGGGCCTCAACAAATCCGAACAGCGCCACTTCCTGACGCAGGCAATCTGCACGTTCAAGCAGGGCCGCATCGCCGACCGAACCCACGAGGCCCAGCAGTTCCGCGCCTCCGGCCTCAACCTGATCATCGCCGCCATCGTCTACTGGAACTCGCCCTATATCGCCTATGCCGTTGCCCACCTCCGCGCCAATGGCGAAATCGTGCCCGACGAGCTTCTGGCGCACACATCGCCTGTCGGGTGGGGCCATATTGCGTTCTCGGGCGACTTCCTCTGGGACCGCGCCGCTGCGATGGCACCCGGGCGCCGACCGCTTAACCTCGGGCGAACGAGCCTCGCTGCATAAAACTCGGGAATGTTCGCGATACCTTCACGTCTAGCGCAATTGAGATAACATCCATTGCGATGACCTCATGGGCGGACGGGAATGGAGACGACGAGAAAGCGCTACAGCGCGGATTTCAAAGCCAAGGTTGCGCTGGAGGCAATCCGTTGAGACCTGACGCTGGCGGAGCTGAACCATTTGGCAACAGTTCAACCAAAACAGGTCGCGCTCCCGCTGCTATAGATTTGGCACTTTTTCTGGCGCTGGAATCGCTATTCTAGCTCGGATAGTGGCGACAAGTGCAGCGTGTCGCCGCGTATCGATCGGGTATCGAAGGATGATCGCCACGCCAGCAAGGCCAAGGGCCGCGGGGCCTGCGAGCATGAGCCAGCGTAGTGCAACGAGAGTTTCGGGCGTCTGTGCCTGATTGGGAATATAGCCGACCGCGCCGAGCAGTTCGCCGAGGACGCCCACGGCAAGGCCCAAGGCAGCCTTTTGAATGAATGAAATCAGGCCGAAAATCATGCCTTCGGCCCGCACGCCAGAGTTACATTCACCATATTCGACCGTGTCGGGAACCATCGCCCAGAAGGTAAGGTAAGACGCGCCGGCTCCGAATCCCATGATGATGAGCCCAACGAATATCCCGGTCATGCTGTTGCCCGCGACGAAGAATACACCATAACCAGCGACGCTGATGAGGCCGCCAATAACGCAGACCAGCCGCTTCGATGTGCGGCGCATCACGAGCGTCCATGCCGGAATCCCCAACATCGCACAGCCCGTGATGGTTGCGAGCGCCAGGCCGATGAGATCGGCTCGCTGGAGATCATATTTGAAGAAATACGGCAGGGTCTTGCCGAACATGGTGGAGGCTGTGGAACCCGCCATCAGCCAGCCGGCGACAATCCAGAACGGGCGATTGCCCTTTATCATTCGCACGAGACTGGCGGCATCCGGCAGTGGCGCCGCGGAAGCATCCGGATCCTCGAACGTAGCGGCAAAGACGTTGAAATGGATAAGGCTGGCCAGGCAAGCATATAGAATCGCAACGTAAAGGAATCCGCGCATTTGGTTGCCGCCGCCCAATCCGCTTGCCAGCTTGAGTGTCAGAAATGCGATGCCGAGACCGGCGGCGGTGGCGCCGACCATACGGATACTGGCGAGGATGCCGCGCTCGTTGCTGTTGCTGGTCATCGCCGCCGACAGAGACAGATAGGGCATCGATACGATGGTATAGAGCGTCCGAAAAAGCATGTGTGCGGCGAGGGTGAACAGCACCAATGCAGTGCCGGACAGCCCTGTCGGCCAGAAGATCAACACCCAGCTTGCTGCAAGTGGTATTGTTCCAAACAGGATGTAGGGCCGATAGCGACCCCAGCGACTCCGGGTGCGGCTTGCGAAATACCCCATCAACGTGTCGGAAACCGCATCCCAGATCAACGCACCGGCAAAGATCCAGCCGGCGGTTGCCGCAGCGAGGCCAAGAACATCAGTATAATAGTAAAGCAGGTAGAGGCTGGCGGTTGTAAAATACAGGTTGAAGCCAACGTCGCCGAGGCCATAGCTGAAGCGACGCCACGTTGGCAGTGGCTGGCCCGTCACAATGCGAGAACGACGGTCTGATGTGCGGTCGCCTCGGCTGTTTCAGCAATTTCAAATTGCCACATGCCCGGTTCGAGGTTCCATCGATGGGTCGCCGAATCACGGTAGCGGAGCGAGGCAAGAGGCACCGCCAACGGCACAATTCGGGTTTCATTCGGCATCAGTGCGATGCGAGCAAAGCCCACAAGGCGACGCGGCCAGGATGGCCGAACCGCCCCTGGGGTCCGTGCCCAAAGTAAAACAACATGGCCGGCGGCTACGTTGCCGTTGTTGGTCACTGCGATGCTGCCTGAAATCTCTTCGCCAAGGCGTCGCATGTTGAAGGCGCGGCTGTTGAAGTGGCTATAGCTGAGGCCATGACCGAAGGGAAAACGAGCGGGCCTGCCCAGTCTCGCCAAATGTGCATACCCATGCCAATAATCATAGGTGATAGCCGTGGCTGCACGATCGAAGAAGGGGTAATCTGCCGCGTCTCTGGCCACTGTGAAAGGCAAGCGCCCGGCAGGGCTGACATCGCCGAAGAGCAGGCGCGCGAGCGCGGCACCGCCCTCCATGCCACTATAGAAGGTCTGCAAGATGGCGTTGGCACGGCCATGCCAGCGTTCGACCATTACCGCCGAGCCGGCAACAATGATTACAATGACCGGCTTCCCGCTATCGGCGGCGGCGGTAATCAAAGCCTCTTGCTCGGGCGGAAGTTCAAGGTCGCTTCGATCGCCCCCGATCGAGAAATTGCGGCGTTTGCGGTTTTCGCGGACTGCCTCGGGGAGGTGACTGTCATCGACGACGGCGCCCATATCCTGCCCAAGGGTAATATCACCGGGAATGAACTCGCCCTCTTCCTCGGCTGTGTAGCCAACGACCACGACAATGGCATCGGCGCTCGCCGCAGCGGCTCTGGCGGCGACAAGATCGCTCTCGTCAGCCGTTACAATGCCCGCCTCGCCCATGACAGCGGTAAGGCCAGCGAGTGGCGTGATGACATAGGGCGGGCGAACCCGGCTGGAGCCATTGTCACCAGTGTTCTCGATAGCGGCGAGGCGACCGAGGACGGCGAGCCGCCCTATGCTGCGGGAAAGTGGCAAGGCGCCGTCGTTTTTAAGGAGAACGGCAGACTTTTCCGCGGCCTCGCGGGCAAGTGCGACATGCGTTGGGCTGGCAACAAGCTCCAGAGGATAGTCTGGCAGCGGGTCTTCAGCGCAGGCGAAGCGATAAAGCGTTTCCAGGATGCGCCGGCAAGCCGTGTCGATGACGTGAGGCTCGACTTGTCCACCTTCGACGGCGGCGATCAGTTTGTCCCCAAAAACCAACGGCTCGGGGTTTTCGACATCGAGGCCGGCGGCAGCGCCATAGGGCTTGTAGACGCCCATCACCCAATCGGAATGGACAAAGCCCGAGAAGCCCCATTCGCCGCGAAGAATGTCCGTCAGCAAGTGCCGGTTTTGCCCGCAATATTCACCGTTCAGCTGATTGTAAGCGCTCATTACGCTGGCGACGCCGGCATCGAGCACCGTGCGGAAGTGCGGCAGATACACCTCGTGCAGAGCGCGCTCGTCAATACTCACGTCAACCGTGAAACGGGAATTTTCCATCGAGTTGAGTGCAAAATGCTTCACCGACGCGCAGACATTATGGGCCTGAATGCCGACTCCAAGCGCCGCGCCCATCAAGCCCAAGTGGCATGGATCCTCGCCATAGGTTTCCTGGGCGCGTCCCCAGGCCGGGTGGCGGAGCAGGTTGATGCAGACGGCACCGTTCAGATTGCAGCCCTGCGCCCGAATTTCGATGCCCATGGCCTCGCCGATGCGGCGCTCCAGATCCACATCGAAGGAAGCGCCGCGCGCCATGGTGCAGGGGAAGCAGGTCGATTGGCCGCGAGCGACGCCACGCGGTCCGTCGGTGAACCAGAAGGCAGGTACGCCGAGCCGTTCAATGCCGCCACCGGCGCGATAGGGGCGCGCTCCCCAGAGGCCGCCATCAGCCTTGATCGCAGCAAAGAAGCCCTTGCCGGACATCATGCCGACCTTCTCCGCAAGAGTGGCTCCGGCCAGAATGGCATCGATGCGGGCGGTAATTTCGGTTTCAGTGAGGCCCTTTGCGGGAGCACAATCGGTCATGGCAAGGCTTTCGGTACAGGTGCGAGGGCGTCGAGCAACACTCGCTTCATCAGATTGATCGACGGGCGCAATTGCGCCTCGGGTGTGCCGAGAACGAATTCCAGCGCGAGGCCGCGCAGCACTGCGACATTGTGATAGAGTACGGCGTCAGACACTGCCGGATCGGCAATGCCGGCCGCAGCAAAGCGAGCCGCTTGAGCTGCCTTCGAACTGGCGAATATCGCTTCGTGGATGGGCAATACGACAGCTGCCAGTTCTGGATCTGATCGAGTTGCCATCCATATTTCGGTCTGGGCAATACCGCTGGGTGCGCGAAACTGCACCCAGCCCGCATCGGCAATCGCAAGCATCTGATCGACAGGATCGGAGAGCCCGGCGACCGCCAGGCGGTATGCGGCGATATCGGCGGCATAGCTGGCCTCGACGACAGCCGCCATCAATGTGGCCTTGTTGGCGAACTGATGCAGCATGGCGCCGCGCGACACTCGTGCCAGATCGGCAACCAGTACTGTCGAGGTAGCAGGATAGCCGAGGCGGTTGAGCGCATCGATGGCCGCCGATACCAGCCGCGCGCGGGTTGTTGCGGAGCGCTCCGCCTGGGTGCGGCGCAATCTTACTGCGGGCGCCCCCACGCTCGGCAACGGTGGCGGATCAATCGGCTCTTTCTGTTTCAATGGCATCCCGATTTCCTGCGTCCCGCCCGGCATCGATTTCTGCCTCGTGTGCGCCATACTTTGGAACCGACCGGGATAACATGCAATAAAAAACAGGATTGACTGTTTTATAGATAGAGTGTGACATTACCGGAATGGCGAGAATAGCGATCCAGAAAGGATCTCGGCGCCGGGGGGAATAAACACATGTCCACACAGACCCTGCGCGCTCTTCTACCGATTTTGCTGGCAGCAACGGCTATGCCAGCGCTGGCGCAATCGCAGATAAATACCGCCCAGGCAGGGCCCAAAATGCTGAATCGCTCCACGGCGGAAGTTGCCGATTCGGACATGATTGTGGTGACGGCGCAGTTGCGCAGCGAAAGCCTGCAGAGCGTGCCGCTGGCAATCAGTGCCGTTTCGGGCGACGCGCTGCTGGCGCGCGGGATCAACAACCCGACCGACCTGCGCTTTGTCTCGCCCAGTCTTAATTTCGCCAACAGCAGCAACACGCGCGGCGAAGGCCTCGCCATACGCGGCGTCGGCACCAACATCTTTGGTGATGGCGTCGAACAAAGCGTCGGTGTCGTTGTCGATGGGGTCGCCATGGCGCGTAACGGCATGGGCACCATGAGCATGATCGATGTAGACAGAATCGAGGTGCTGCGCGGGCCACAGGGCATGCTGTTTGGCAAGAACGCCAGCGCTGGTCTCATCTCGATCATCACGAAAAAGCCGGTTCTCGGCGAAAATTCAGTGAGGGGCGGCGTCTCCTACGCAACCTTGAACGACTTGCGCTTCAATGCCGTCGCCAATATCGCCGTCGGTGACCAAGGTGCCTTGCGCCTGGCCTATTCGCGTACAGATCGCGATGGCATCATCGACAACATCAACCGCAACGAAATGCTGAACAACCGCAAGGAGCAAATCGTGCGCGGATCCCTGTTGGTCGAAGCGACTGACGGTCTAACGCTGCGATTGATCGGCGACTGGTCGCAGAGCAATTCACTTTGTTGTGCATGGACGGCGCGATCTGCGGCGCCGGGGCAGGCGTTTGCTGCGCTTAACGCCGCGGCCGGCATCGTGCCGGGGCCGCAAAACCTTCAAAATGCCGCCGGCGGATCATTTTACCAGAACATCGACCAGTGGGGCACGTCACTGCAGGTAGACTATGATTTCGGCTTCGCCACACTTACCTCGATTTCGGCCTATCGCGGATGGATTGCGCGCGACAACAACGATCCGGATATTTTGCCGATAAACGTGCTCGACGTGAACAACGGCGATTCAAAGGTCCAGCAAACCAGTCAGGAAGTGCGGCTGACCTCGCCGGCAACGCGGCCCCTCGAATGGACCTTGGGCCTCTTCTATTTCGACGTCTCCAACAAGGGCGGCAACACTCAGGCTGGTACGCTCGGAGTGGCGCTGCCGCCCGGCGCGACGCTTGGCAGCACCCGGCGTAGCGAAACCTACAACACCAACACTGCCGTCTATGGCCAGATCGCCTACACATTCTTCGACCGCCTCAAGATCAGCGGTTCTGGCCGCTACACGTGGGACGAACTGACCTTCGATTGGCGGCAATTCCAGGCCGCTGGCACGATCGGTGGGTTCCCGGGGCGGTTCAATGGCAGCGTTACAGGTGCGCGGCGCGCAGACCAGAACTTCTCGTGGCGGGTCATCGGCCAGTACAACTTCAGCGATGATATTTCGGTCTTCAGCTCGGTAGCACGCGGCTACAAGGGCGCGGCTTATGACCAGCAACTCGTTTCGACCACGCCAGTGTTCGTAGAGCCGGAGATCCCGACCAGCTACGAGATCGGGCTTCGCTCACAATTCCTAGATCGCAAGGCAACGATCAACATCACTGCCTTCAAGACCGATTTCAAAAACTTCCAGGCGCAAGCTTTCGACCAGAATGTGTTTCCGGCGCGCTTTACCACGGTAAACGCCGGCAAGCTGGAAACCAAGGGCATCGAGGCCGAACTGAACCTGCGGCCCATCCCGGGCCTGAGCTTGAATGCTCAGGGTACGTACCTCGATACCAAGTACAACGACTTCCAGAACATCGCCTGTTATATCGGCCAACCATTGCTGGCCTTCGGCACCGTTCGCAGTGGCCCGCGCCAGTGCATTCGCACCAGCGCGGCGGGTGCCGGTGTCACCATGGGTACAGGTCTGCCGCTCTCCGATGCACCAAAATTCACCTATACGCTGGCCGCAGCCTATGATCTGCCCGTTGGAGACATGTTCCTGAATCTTGGCGCCAACTGGTTCCACCGCAGCAGCGTAACCTATTCTAGCAATGGCGACCCGGGGCTCGTGCAGGATGGCTATGGCCTGATGGGTCTCAATGTCAGTTTGCGCAGCGGTGACGGCAAGTGGCGCCTATCGATGTTCGCACGCAATTTGCTCGATAAGCATTTCGTCAACCGGGTAATCAGCCAGCCCGTACTCAACTCACCGGCGACGGCACCGCTTGGTTCCTATGCGCAATTCCCCAGCGCCGATGCCCGGCGTATCGTCGGCCTGTCGCTTGATGTGAAGATCGGAGGGCGCTGACATGCGCAAGTCGTTGGTGCCGGAACTGCCCATTGCCAGGATGTTGGCACGATGGTTGTTCGCCTGCCTGTTGCTGCTGCTTGGGCCAGCGGCACAGGCAGCGGGGCCCAACATCATCGTCATCCTCGCCGATGATCTCGGGCTTGGCGACGTCGGCGCCTATGGCAACAAGCTGATCCGGACGCCCAATATCGATAGCCTCGCCCGCGACGGCGCCAGGCTCGACGAGTTCTTTTCCAGTGCCAATGTCTGCACGCCATCACGGGCCGGCTTGATGACGGGCCGCTATCCCGCCCGAGCCGGGCTCGCTGACGGTGTCATATTCCCGCATTCGGATTACGGCCTGCCTGCCACCATGACGACAATGCCTCAGGCACTTAAGGGAGCCGGCTATCGCACTGCCATGCTCGGGAAATGGCACCTCGGCGCCAGTGACGCTGCATGGCCGACGGAGCATGGCTTCGATCGTTTCTGGGGCGTCCCCTATTCCAATGACATGCGGCCCCTGCCCCTTTACCGCGGCAAGACCATCATCGAGGCGACACTTACCCAGGAAAGTTTTGCGTCTCGCATGGTCGACGAGGCCCGCGCCGTCATCACCGAGAAATCGGACAAGCCGTTCTTCCTCTATGTAGCCCAGATCGCGCCGCATGTGCCGTTACGGCCAGGCCCCGCGTTCCGCGGAAAATCGAAGGCTGGCGTTTATGGTGACGCTGTCGAAGAGCTGGATTGGACCGTTGGCGAAATTCTGAAATCGGTTAAGGCCGCAGGTAAGGAACGCGATACCATCATCATCTTTACCAGTGATAACGGCCCCTGGTGGGAAGGCAGCGCCGCTGACCGTCGAGGCGGTAAGGGCGGCACCTTCGAGGGCGGCTATGCCGTGCCGATGCTGGCCCGCTGGCCGGGGCATATCAGGCCTGGAACGCATTCGTCGGCAATCGCCATGAACATCGATCTGATGCCGACGCTATGCGCCATCGCCGGCGCCGCCCTGCCAGCCAACGAGCCACTCGACGGCAAGAATATCATGGCGGTGCTGCAGGGCGCCAAAAAATCGCCGCACGATCACCTGCTGTTCTTCTCTGATGACAAGGTCGCTGCGGTGCGCACACAGGACTGGCGGCTGCTGCAATCGGCCTATTACCTCACCATCTACGCGCCACTGTACAAATATGGATACGATCTGCTGTTCGATGCGAACAGCGATTCAGGCGAACATTACAGTTACGCCGATCGTAACCCCGATGTGGTGAAGCGGCTGTCGGCAATCGCCGGTGCCGCCCGGGCTGAATTTGGCGCTATCCCCCAGCACCATACAGATCCCTTCGCCAAAAAGCCGGCTATCCTGCCGACGCCTGCCTCGGGCCAATAATTACCAGGATACAGCGCGACGCCTTGGAACCGAATGTGCCCGTCCGGTCGATTGGGTCGCCCTAGGAGCCTGTCGGACTTAGGAACAAATAAGGAACGAATTGGAATACTCTATCAGCAAAAGGACTCGTAATGTAATATAACTACTATTTGATCTTAATTTGCGCCATATTATTGCCAAACTGACCCCGAGTCCG
>JAYUUE010000119.1:0-1749 GCA_043754785.1 Polymorphobacter sp.
GAAAGCGCTGTCGCCCAGTGCCAATGTGGCGATGGTCGTCCCCGCCACCAGCCCATCGAGATGCGCCTCGGCCGCCACATTGGACGATCGTGCAACCGCAGCGACTGCGAGCATCTGCCCGATCAACGGTCCGGACGCGGCCATTTCGCCCGCCACTTCGCTGACCAGCGCGGCATCGAGCAGGCCCATCCCGCTATCGGGGAGCATTATTCCACCAAGCCCCAACGCCATCAGCGCGGCCCAGCTGTCTGAGTCGAAATCCTCGCCGCTGTCCGCAAACTTGTGCAGTCGTTCCAGCGGCCAGCTATCCGCCAATGTCCCGCGCACCGCGTCCTGGATCGCCGCCTGTTCTGCGGAGAGGTGGAAGCGCATCAGGCTTTGCCTCCACCGGCTTCGAGTTCCAGCGCCAGATCGCGGGGCAGGCCAAGGCCGCGTTCGCCGATGATGTTGCGCTGGATGTTCGAGGCACCCCCGGCGATCGAATTACCCAGGCTGCCCATGATCTGGTCGAGCCATTTCTCCGGACCGCGCGGCCCCTTTGGTCCGCGTCCTCCCGCACCGGCAGGCTCGACCAAGGCGTGTTCGCCGATCAGTTCCTGTGCCAGCAGCGCCATCTCGTGGCCGATTTCGGTAAGGGTGAGCTTCATCATCAGCGACACCCGCCCCGGGTCTTCCCCCGCTGCCGAGCACGAGAACAGCCGGAAGCTGGTGTAGCGATGCGACAGCACGAAGCCTTCGATCCGGGCCAGCTGGTCGCGCACCGGCGGGTCGCCGATCCGGCCGACTTCCCGGGCCAGATCGATCAGCTTGCGGAACTGGTTGCCCAGCCCATCGGCACTACCGATCGCCGCGCGCTCGTGCTTGAGCGTTGTCCGGCTGACATACCAGCCTTGTCCGCGCTCGCCGACCTGCCATGAAACCGGCGCTTCGGCGTCGTCGAAGAAAAACTCGTAGAAGGTGTCGTCGCCTTCCATGCCGGTCATCTGCCGGATCGGACGACGGGTGACGCCGGGCTGATCGAGATCGATCAACAGATAGGTGATCCCGTCGTGCTTGGCCGCCTCCGGCTCGGTGCGGACGAGCATGAACATATGCGTCGCCTTGCCGCCCTGGCTGGTCCAGATTTTCTGGCCGTTGACGATCCACTTGCTGCCATCGGGCGAAAGCTCGGCCTTGGTCCGCACGCTGGCGAGGTCGCTGCCCGAACCGGGTTCGGAGTAGCCTTGGCCCCAGATAAAATCGCCTTCGACGGTCTTGCGGATGAACAGTTCGCGCTGCTCCTCGGTGCCTTTCTCGAGCAGGGTGGGAACGGTCATGTTCATGCCGTTGCCGCCAACCTCGGTCGGGGCGCGGATGCGAGCGAACTCCTCGCGGATGACCTGCGCCTTGATCACATCGACCGGCTGCTCCGAACCGCCGAACCGCTTCGGCACCGAGCGATAAAGAAAACCGGCTTCCACGGCCTTGCGCCGGAATTCGCGGACGTAGTCGCGCAACTCGCTGTTGCGCCGCTCGCCAGGATGCCATTCGTCGACGAGGAAGGCGCGAACGTCGTCGCGGAAGGCCTCGGCCTCTGCTCCGTAGCTCAGGTCCATCAGGGCTTGCCCTTGTTCGCTTCACGCCAGATCATCGCAGTGGCTGCGGTCGACAGCGTCATGTTGAGCGCCTCGGCATCGAGCGCGGCCTCGAACGCGAAATCCTCGGCATTGTTGAGGTTGGCCTTCATGTAGCGGAACCCCATTCGCGGAC
>JAYUUE010000120.1:0-1748 GCA_043754785.1 Polymorphobacter sp.
TGGATGTCGAGATTACTTCTTCTCGGTGGTCGTCGCTGTTGTGGTTTCGGTCGTGGTGGCCGGAGCGGCAGCATCAGCGGCCGGGGCCATCGCATCGGCGGCGCCAGCAGCAGGCGCCGTTGCCATCGCATCGGCAGGCGCCGTATCGGCAGCCGGAGCGGCGGTAGCATCGGCAGCCGGCGCGACTTCGGTGGTCGTGGTGGTGGCTTCGGTGGTGGTTTCGGCCTTCTTTTCGCCGCAAGCGACGACGAACAGTGCAACACCAGCAACCAGAGCGGCGGTCTTCAGCTTCGAAACGACATCAGCCATGAGTATCTCCTTTAAGGTTGAGCCCTGGACCCAGGACGTTGGGTCGGTTCAGTCCTTATCCCCCAACTGAGGTAGGCTTTAGCGAAAAACGCCGCGCGCCTCAAGCTTATTGATGCGGCTCTGGCGATAAGGAACCGAGCAGGGCCGCAATGTTGGTTTTCAACGCGGTGTCGATATCGGCCAAGGTGGTGGCGCGGCCCAGCGCCGCGAGGCTGGTCACCGGTTCGGCCAGGCCGCACGGCACAATTCCGCCGAAATGCGCCAGATCGGGTGCGACATTGATGGCGATGCCGTGATAGCTGACCCAGCGCCGGACGCGGACACCGATGGCGGCGATCTTGGCCGTTTCGCCCCGTGTTTCGCCAAAACATCCGGTCGGCGGCGTGTCTGTCCAGACGCCGACCTTGCCGGCGATGACGCGGCCTGTGACATTTAGCATCGCCAGGGAGGCGATGATCCAGGCCTCCAGCGCCGCGACATAGCGGCGGATGTCACGGCCGCGCGTGTTCAGATCGAGCATGACATAGACGACGCGCTGGCCGGGGCCGTGATAGGTGTGCTTGCCCCCGCGCCCTGTGACATAGACCGGGAAGACATCGGGGCGGAGCAGGTCGGCTGGCCGGGCGCTGGTGCCTGCGGTGTACAGTGGCGGGTGCTCGACGAGCCAGATCAATTCGCCGGCGCTGCCATCGAGGATGGCGGCGACGCGCGCCTCCATGGCGGCGACGGCGGCCGGATAGGGGGTGAGGCCGGGTTCGACGCGCCATTCGGGGCCAGGACCGGGCGCTACAGGCTGGATGCGAAGCTCCGCAGGTCGGCGAGAAACAGTTCGGGTTCCTCAAGGCTCGCGAAGTGGCCGCCGCGCGGCATGTCGGTCCAGTGGGTGACGTTGTAGCCGCGTTCCACCATCGGGCGCGGCGGGAACAGCAGCAGGTCGCGCGGGAACGATGCGACACCGGTCGGCACTTCGATACGGCGGCCGGCGGGGATTTCAAAGCCGCCTTCGAGGAACATGCCGCGGTAGATCCAGGTGGCGGAGAGGAAGCTGCGGGTGGTGAGGTAGATCATGATGTTGGTCAGCATCTGGTCGAAAGTGAAAGGTGGGTCGGCATAATCACCCGGCACATCGGACCAGGCGACAAACTTTTCGGAGAACCAAGCGGCGACGCCCATCGGCGAGTCCATCATGGCGAAACCCAGCGACTGCGGCTTGGTGCCTTGCAGTTGCAGATAGGCGGTTTCGGTGTCGCGGGTGACGACAGCCTTTTGCAGCCAGGCGAGGTCTTCAGGGGATTGCGGACTCATGTTGGCCGGGCGCAGGCCGAAGCCGCTGATGTGCAGCGCGGTGATGCGCTGCGAATCGAGCCCCATCCAGCCGCCGATGACGCAGCCCCAGTCGCCGCCCTGATAGATGAAGCGGTCATAGCCGAGCTTGGCCA
>JAYUUE010000121.1:0-5124 GCA_043754785.1 Polymorphobacter sp.
CCGATGGGAATCCCTCAACCACACAAAATCATACAATCCATATCAACGGGGTGCCGCCAAGTCCGACAGGCTGCTAGGGTTTTGCAATCAAAGCGGCAATGTCGCATCGGGTGGCCGGACGTAATGCGCTGCCGGTGGCAGGGTGCGCGCGGCGGGTGCCACCGCCATGACAAACGCGGTGTCGGGCTGGTCGTCATGGACGATGTCGAAATCCTGGCACATCGGCAACAACAGCGCGCCGGCGCCGGCAAACGCTCCGCCGGGGACAATCGCGGTCGGCGCGACGGTCCGTGTTGGTCCAAAGGTGAAGTCGACTGTATAATGACAGACCAGCACTTGCCCGCGCCCGCCATCGAGCAGTACGCCGACGTCGCCCAGCCCCGGCCGCCGCGCAAACGCCCCGGCCGCCACAAGCGCCGCGCCGGAAAAGCCGTGCACCGGCACGCCCCAGGCGAGGCCCAAGGCCCGCGCCGCAGCGATGCCGATACGGATGCCGGTGAAGCTGCCCGGGCCGATATCGACGAGCACTTCATCGGCACGGGTGCTGCCCATCAACGCCGCAATGCCCGGTATCAGCGCCTCGGCATGGCCCCGCCCGATGATACGGTGGTCATGCGCCGCAAGCACGTCACCCGCGAACAGCGCCAGCGACAGCGCCGGCGACGCGGTGGAAATCACCAGGGTCCTCACAAGATGCAGGCGGCGTCCTTGAACGCCAGCCGCGGTGACCGCGCGAACAGTTTTTCGGTGGTGCCCTTGCCAAGCGAGCAGATGAAGTTGGTCTCGACATCAGTGCCGGCCCAAAAAGCGGCATCGAGCGCCGCCTTGTCGAAGCCCGACATCGGTCCGGTATCCCAGCCCAGCGCCCGCGCCGCAAGAATCAGATAGGCGCCCTGCAACGCCGAATTGCGAAATGCCGTTTCGCGCGCCAATTCGGCATTGCCGGCGAACCAGCTTCGGGCATCGGCATGCGGAAACAATTCAGGCAATTTGTCGTAGAACGCGTTGTCGAAACCGATGATCACCGTCACCGGGGCGGCGAGGATTTTCGGCGCATTGGCCTCGCTGGCGGTAGCGGCGAGTTTGGCCTTCGCCGCCGGGCTCGAAGCGAAAATGAAACGCGCCGGCGACGCATTTGCCGACGTCGGCCCCATCTTCACCAGATCGTACAGCGCGTGCAGATCGGCATCGCTGACCGGGGTATCGGCCCAGCTGTAATAGGTGCGGGCCTCCCGAAACAACAAATCGAGAGCCCCATCGTCAAGCGGCGTGCCGGACATCAGAGTCTCCTAGACCGCACGCACATCGGTGACTTCGGGCACATAATATTTGAGCAGCGATTCGATGCCCATCTTCAACGTAGCGGTCGATGACGGGCAGCCGGCACAGGCGCCCTGCATTTCCAGAAACACCGTGCCCTTGTTGAAACCGCGATAGACGATGTCGCCGCCATCGCCGGCCACCTGCGGGCGAATGCGAGTGTCGATCAGTTCGATGATCTGGGTGACGATCTCGGCATCTTCGGGGTCGTCATTGATCACCGGCCCCGTGCCTTGCGCCGTGAACAGCGGCGCGCCCGAACTGAAATGATCCATCAGCAGCCCTAGAACCTGGGTTTTCAGGTCCACCCAGTCCGCCGACCCCTCGGCTTTGGTAACACTGATGAAGTCTGCTCCGAAAAATACGCCGGATACATCCCCCAGGCTGAACAACGCCGCCGCAAGCGGTGAGGCCTCGGCGGCTTCCGGCGACGCGAAGTCGGCGGTGGCGCCATCGGTTACGCTGCGTCCCGGGCGGAACATCAGCGTTGCCGGGTTGGGGGTGCGTTCGGTTTCGATGAACATGGGAAGCGCCTTTGTGAATCCGTAGCCGCGATGTGGCGGTTTGGCGTTGGCGAATCAAGCGCATGAGGCGCCGAATTCCGTCCGCTTCGTCGCTATGTCAGCGATTCCAGCCGCTCCGGATCAAGTCCGCCCGGCACGATGATGACCACACACGGCAATTGCCCGGCACGTTCGGCGGTGAAATAGCCGATCAACGGCCCCGGTGCGCCCTTCGACGCCGCGCCCAGCACCAGCGCGCGCACCGTCGGATCATTGCGGACATGGTCAAAGATCACCGGCGCTGCATCGCCTTTCAGCACGATCGCCAGCGGCCGAATGCCCGAAAGCGCTTCGGCCTCGTCCGCGACGCCGGCGAGCAGCGTATCGGCCTCAAGCCGCGCTTCGGCGGCCATCGCCTCCTGCACGGCACCCCATTGCATGAACTCTGGCGGCCGGATGACATGGATCATCGCGACCCGCGCCCCGACGTGCCCGGCACGCAGCGCTGCAAAGCGCAGCGCCACCCGGCTTTCGGCGCTTTCGTCGACGACGACGAGATAGGTTGGCGCGGTGTCCACGACCCTATGGTTAACTGCAAACGGCCGGTGCGCAAGTCAGCCTTGGTCGGGGGGCAGGGCGGCCTGCCATGCGAATTCACCGGCAAAACGAATGGGTGGGCCGATCTGATGGCCGCCATCGGCATCGGTGACGACGAGGCCGGACCGCGCGAAACCATCACGCAAATCGCGCACTGGCGCAAAGGCGACATCGCGCCCCTGGAACCACGTTATCCATTCGGCTTGCGTGCGGCCGGCAAAAGTTTCCGCGAGAAACGCCCGCAGCGGTGCCTGAGCCGGCCCGGCCTCGGCCTCGGCGAGTGACAGCAGGTCGATCCGCCCCAAGTCGCCGAGCAACGTCCGCGCGAACTTAGGCTCGCGGCCGCACAGCACGATGTGCCGGCCATCGGCACACCCATAGACATTGTAAAACGCCGCGCCGCCGAGCGAGCGTTGCATCGCCGACAGGGGTGCCGCACCGCCCGCCACCGCCAGGCCCGCCGCATGCACACTCCACGGCAGCAGGCTGTTGAGCATGGCAATGTCGATATATTCGCCGCGCCCGGTGTGCGCCTTGCCGATCAACGCCATCAGCACCGCCGCCAGGCCGGTCAACCCCGCCGCCATGTCCGACGCGGCAACGCCGGGCACCACCGGAACGCCATCGGCGCCATCATTGACCGCCAGCAGCCCCGATTCGGCCCAGACGCCGAGATCGTGCGCCGGATGATCGCTCATCGGCCCCGATTGGCCGAACGCCGTGATCGAACAATAGACGATGCCGGGGTATCGCGCCGCGACCGCTGCATAGCCGAACCCCAGCCGCGCCATGACGCCGGGCCGAAAACCCTCCACCAGCACATCGGCGCGTGCGATCAGGTCCCACAGTGCCGCCGCCCCCGCCGCCGTCTTCAAATCGAGCGTCATCGCCGCCTTGCCGCGGTTGAGATTGCGAAACCAGACGCTGTGCCCGGCCTCGAACGGCGCCTGCGTCCGCGCCGGGTCACCCGCCGGCGGCTCGACCTTGGTCACCGTCGCCCCTTGGTCGGCCATCATCACTGTCAGCATCGGCCCCGGCAAAAACTGCGACAGGTCCACGACGCGAATGCCGTCGAGCTTGCCCATGGCCTGTCCCTTTTCACCAACTTCTCCCCCGCTACACCACCAACCCAGGACGCGGCGATAATTACTGACGTGGCCGCCCGGTCCCGGCTAAGACTGTTACCGCGCCCATGGACCTTTACCTCCCCATTGCCGAAATGTCGGTCAACGTCGCAGTCATCATCCTGCTGGGGGCCGTTGTCGGCTTTCTGTCGGGGATGTTCGGGGTCGGCGGCGGTTTCCTCACCACGCCGCTGCTGATTTTCTACGGGATTCCGCCGGCCATCGCGGTGGCATCGTCTGCGACCCAGATCACCGGCGCCAGCGTTTCGGGCGCGCTGGCCTATTGGCGGCGCGGGCAAGTCGATCTCAAGATGGGCGGCGTGCTGGTGGCGGGCGGCATTGCCGGGGCCGGGATCGGCCAGATCATTTTCCGCGCGTTGCAAAAGCTTGGCCAGATCGATGTGGCGATCAACGTCATCTATGTCGTGTTCCTGGGCGGGGTCGGCGCGCTGATGCTGCGCGAGGCGTTGGCGGAGCTGCGCGCCGCGCGCCGGGTTGCGGCCGGCGGCGAGGCGGCCCCTGCCCGCCTGCGCCGCCATGTGCCCTGGGTGGCGGCGCTGCCGGGACGCACACGCTTCTACAAATCCGGGCTTTATATTTCGCCGCTGGCACCGCTGCTGCTCGGCGCGGTGGTGGGCGTGCTCACGGCGATCATGGGCATCGGCGGCGGCTTCATCATGGTGCCGGCGATGATCTATCTGCTCGGCATGTCAGCGAGCGCGGTGGTCGGCACCTCGTTGTTCCAGATCATCTTCGTCACGGCGGCGACGACGTTGCTCCACGCCACGTCGTCGAAATCGGTCGATATCGTGCTGGCGCTGCTGCTACTGACCGGCGGTGTGGCGGGGGCGCAATTCGGCGTGCGCGCGGCGCAGAAGATGCAGGCCGAACGGCTGCGGCTGGCGCTGGCGCTGCTGGTGCTGGCGGTGGCGGCGGGGCTGTTGTTCGGCCTGACAGTGCGACCGCAATCACTGTTCACGCTGTACGGTTTTTGAGGACCCCATTTTTGAAAGCCCTGGCGCCACTGCTGCTGTGGGCAGGCCTTACCGCTGCCGCCCCCACCGTGCTCATCACCGATCTCAGCCAGGGCCGTATCGATATCAACACGCGTTTCAGGGGTGCCGATCTGCTGGTCTTTGGCGCCATCCAGTATCCGGCGGGCGCTGTGCCCGATGCCCCGGCGGATATCGCCATCGTCGTGCGCGGCCCGGTGGCGCCAGTGACGGTGCGCCAGAAACAACGCGTCGCCGGCATCTGGATCAATACTGACGCGGTGCGATTTGAAAGTGTGCCGGGCTTTTACGCCGTGGCGACAACCCGGCCGATCGACGATCTTGCCGATGATCGCACGACGGCGATCTATGAGATCGGCGTCCGCAACCTGCAATTGTCGCCGGTCAGCACGGCGCCAGCCGATGAAATTGCGCGTTTTGAAGACGGGTTGATCACGGTCAAGCGCGCCGCCGGGCTGTTTGCTGAAACACCGGGCGGCGTGGTCGTTACTCGCAATGTGCTCTACCGTGCGCGCATCACCATTCCGGCGGCGGTGCCGGTCGGCGACTATGCGGCGGAAATCCACC
>JAYUUE010000122.1:0-1742 GCA_043754785.1 Polymorphobacter sp.
CTGTTCATCGCCGCGACCGTGCAGGAGGAAATCGGGCTGCGCGGCGCCCGCACCAGCGCCGATATCATTCGGCCCGACATCGGCATCGCCATCGAAGGCGGCATTACCGGCGACAGCATCGGCCGCAACCCGGAAGAAACGCAAGGGATTCTCGGCGCCGGGCCGGGCCTGTTCCTCTACGACAGCAGCACCATTCCCAACCGCAAGCTGGTGGCGCTGGTCAAGCGAACCGCCGCCACCAAGGGGATTCCTCTGCAACTCGACCTTGTCCAGGGCTATGGCGACGATTCTGCCGCCATCCAGGCGACCGGCGGCGGCGTGCCGACGGTCAACCTCGTCGTCCCGGCGCGCTATACCCACGCCCACAATGGCATCATCGATCGCGGCGACTTCGATGGCATGGTCGACCTGGTAGTGGCGCTGATAAAGGGACTCGACGCCGGGACCGTAGCGGCGCTGCGGGATTTTGCGCCCTGATCCGGCATTGCACGCCGGGCGGCAGCCTGTCATTGCGCGGCGACCATGTCATCCGCTCCGGCGCCGCGCCGCACCTTTGCGATCATTTCGCACCCCGATGCCGGCAAGACCACGCTGACCGAAAAACTGCTGCTGTTCGGCGGCGCCATCCACATGGCGGGCGAAGTGCGGGCGCGCGGCCAGAACCGGCGGGCGCGGTCGGACTGGATGAAGATCGAACAGGCGCGCGGGATTTCTGTGACTTCGTCGGTGATGACCTTCGAGCGAGGGGGCATGATGTTCAACCTGCTCGATACGCCGGGGCATGAGGATTTTTCGGAGGATACCTATCGCACGCTGACCGCCGTCGATTCAGCGGTGATGGTCATCGACGCAGCACGCGGTATCGAAGCGCAGACGCGCAAGCTGTTCGAAGTGTGCCGGCTGCGCGACGTGCCGATCATCACCTTCATAAACAAGGTCGATCGCGAAGGTCGTGACCCGTTCGAACTGCTCGACGAGGTCTCCGACATGCTGGCGCTCGATGTGGCGCCGCTCAACTGGCCGGCCGGCATGGGCGGCGAGTTCAAGGGGCTTTACGACCTGCGCAGCCGAAAATTCCTGAAACCTGATGGCACCGGCACCAATGCCGCAGGCGAGTCGGTGCAGACCAGCGGCCTCGATGACCCGCTGATCGACCAGCTTTGTGGCCCGATCGCGCAGCGGCTGCGCGACCAGGCCGAGCTGGCGCTTGGCGGTTATGCGACGCTCGATGCTGAATTGTACCGCCAGGGCGCGCTGACGCCGGTGCTGTTCGGTTCGGCGTTGAAGGATTTTGGCGTCGAGGCGCTGATCGATGCGCTAGCGGAGTTTGCGCCGGCACCGCGTCCGCAGCCGGCGCTCCCGGCAGCGGTGAAACCCAACGACGCGCAGGTTTCGGGCTTTGTATTCAAAGTCCAGGCCAACATGAACCCGCAGCACCGTGATCGCATCGCGTTTTTGCGCATCGCCTCTGGCAAGTTCCGCCGCGGCATGAAGCTGCGCCAAGTCGCCACCGGCAAGGCCATCGCCATCAACTCGCCGATCTTCTTTTTTGCCCAGGACCGCGAGATCGCCGACGAGGCGTTTCCGGGTGATATCATCGGCATTCCCAACCACGGTGTTTTGCGGGTGGGGGATTCGCTGGTGGAAAAGGACGATGTCACATTTACCGGCATCCCGAACTTTGCCCCGGAAATCCTGCGGCGCGTGCGGTTGGGCGATCCGACCAAGTCGAAGCAGCTGCG
>JAYUUE010000123.1:0-15522 GCA_043754785.1 Polymorphobacter sp.
CAAAGCCATGCAGGTCCACCTCACCGGCACCGCCGGCGCCATCACCCTGCCACCGCAGGATCGCCAGATTCCCCCCGGCGGTGCCGCCAGCGCCGCCTGGCGCGTCATCGCGCCGTCCCGCGGCCCCGTCGTCTGGCGCATTGCCGCCCAGGCCGCCACCGCCAGCGACGCAATCAGCGTGACGCAAACCGTCCTCCCCGCCGTCCCCGATCAGGTCCTGCAATCGACGCTCATGCAGACCGGCGCTATCCCCATCACCGCGCCCCCCGGCGCCTTGCCGGGCCGCGGCGACATCGACATCAGCGTCAGCGCCAGCCTTGGCGGCGATCTGCCGGGCGTGCGCGCCTATATGGCCGCCTATCCCTATGATTGCATTGAGCAGCGCCTGTCGCGCGCCATCGTCGTCAATGATCGCGCCGCCTGGGACCGCGGCGCGCAATCGCTGGCCGGCTATCTCGACGCCAACGGCCTGGCGCGCTTTTTCCCCGGGGACTGGCTGAATGGCGAGCCGGCGCTGACCGCCTATATCCTGCAACTCTCCGCCAGCAGCGGCTGGCCGCTCCCCGCCGCGCCGCGCGCCCGAATGGTCGCCGGCCTCACCGCCTATGTGGGCGGGCAAACGGCGACGGCACCGCCCGACGCCCCGGCACGCATCACCGCGCTCGCCGCGCTCGCCACCGCCGGCGCGCTGCAACCCGCCATGCTCGATGCCGTCAGCGTCGCCCCCGACGGCTGGCCGACCGCCACGCTGATCGACTGGATCACCATCACCCAGACCATCCCGGCCCGCGCCGCTCAGGCGGCGCAGGCCGAAGCCATTCTGCGCACCCGCCTCGACCGTCAGGGGACAACGTTGCGCCTGACCAGGGACGACAGCCACGGGCTACTGGTTTCCCCAGACACCACCGCCGCCAAACTGCTGGCCTTTGCGGCACCGCGCCCCGGCTGGCGCGTCGATGCGCCGCTGCTAGCGCGCGCCCTGATGCTGCGCCAGCGGCAGGGCCATTGGGACACCACCCCGGCCAATGCCGCCGGCACGCTCGCCATGCGCGCCTTCTCGCAGCGGTTTGAATCCACCCCCGTCACCGGCATCACCCATGTCAGCCTCGCCGGCGCCACCCGCGACTTCCCCTGGACCACCCCGCCGACACCCCAAAGCCTGCCCTGGCCGCCGGACCAATCCCCGCTCACCATCGCCCACACCGGCACCGGCACCCCCTGGGTCACCGTATCGGCCCGTGCCGCAGTGCCGATCACCGCGCCGTTCACCAGCGGTTTCGCCGCCAGCCGCGCCATCGCGCCGGTCTCGCAAGCCGTCCCCGGCCGCTGGACCCGCGGCGATGTCATCCGCGTCACCCTCACCATCACCCCCCGCGCGCCGGTCGAGTGGGTGGTGATCAACGACCCCGTCCCCGCTGGCGCCACCATCCTCGGCGGCGCGCTCGGCGGCCGCTCCGAAATGCTGGCGGGTGAGTCGGCCACCGGCCAACAGCCCAGCTTCGTCGAACACCGCGCCGATGCGCTTCACGCCCACTATGCCGCGCTCGGCCGCGCCGCCGTCACCTACAGCTACACCCTGCGGCTCGGCAGCACCGGCAGCTTCAAAATGCCCCCGACCCGCGTCGAAGCGCTCTACAGTCCGGAGATGCTGGCGCTCTTCCCCAACGCCCCCATCACCGTGGCGCCGCGATGATGCTTTTTCCTCCCCCTCACGGGGGAGACGACTCGCGTCCGTTGACGCGAATGCGTCGCCTGCGGCTGGCGCGGCGGGTAGGGGTCACCCCCAACATCGCCACATGAAACCCGCCCTCCTCGCCCTTCTCGCTCTCCTCCTCATCACCCTTATCGCCACCACCCCCAGCAGCCCGCCCAGCTTCGCCAGCGTCCGTGCCATCACCCCGACCAGCGAAGCCCGGCTGCTCGACCGCGATGGCCGCGTGCTTGCCATCCGCCGCACCGACCCCGCCCACCGACGCCTCGCCTGGACGCCCCTCACCGCCATCAGCCCGGCACTTACATCCCGCATCGTCACCGCCGAAGACCAGCGCTTTGCAGCCCATCACGGCATCGACTGGCAGGCCATCGCCGGCGCCATCCGCGACCGCTTTCAGGGCACCACCAACCGCGGCGGCAGCACGATAACCATGCAACTCGCCGCGCTGCTCGACCCGGCACTCGGCACCGCCGGCGACCGCTCGTGGCGCCAGAAACTGATGCAGGCCCGCGCCGCCCTCGCCATCGAACGCCACTGGACCAAGCCGCAAATCCTCGAAGCCTGGCTCAACCTGCTGCCGTTTCGCGGTGATCTTTTCGGTATCAACGCCGCGTCACAGGCGCTCGCCGGGCGCAGCCCAGCCGGGCTCGATGCTTCCGAATCCGCAGTCCTCACGGCGATTGCCCGATCCCCGCAGGCCGCCCCCGCCACCGTCGCTGCCCGCGCCTGCCGCACTGCACCGGATCTCGCCTGCGCCCGGATCCGTCTCACCGCCGACCGGTTGCTCGGACCCCGCGCCGCCATTGCCGTCCCCGACCTCGCACCGCAACTCGCCTCCCGGCTCCTGAGGACGGGTGACGTCACCACCACCCTCGATGCCGAGCTGCAACGCATGGCCACCGCCGCACTTGCCCGGCAACTCGCGGCGCTTTCTCCGCGCAACGCTCGCGACGGTGCCGCCATCGTCGTCGACAACGCCAGCGGGGAAATCCTCGCCTGGGTCGGCTCTGCCGGCCATGCCTCCACGGCGCGCGACGTCGATGGCGTCACTGCCCAGCGCCAAGCGGGCTCGACATTGAAGCCGCACCTTTATGCCCTGGCGCTCGAAAAACGCCTGCTCACTGCCGCCTCCATCCTCGATGACAGCCCGGTCGATCTCCACACCGCGTCCGGACTTTACGTGCCCCAGAACTACGATCGCCAGTTCCGCGGCGCGGTCAGCGTCCGTTCGGCGCTCGGCAACAGCTTCAACGTCCCCGCCGTCCGTGCCCTGCTGCTCGTCGGCGTCGATGACTTCCGCGACCGGCTCTTCGATCTCGGCTACACCGGGTTGACGCGCGACGGCGACTATTACGGCTATGCGCTGGCGCTCGGTTCCGCCGAAGTCAGCCTTGTCGAACAAGCAGCCGCCTTCCGCGCGCTCGCTCGCGATGGCCGCTGGTCAGCGCTGCGCGTTTCCCCCGGCGGGGCGTCTCCAGACCGCCAGGTCATAGACTCGGCGGCGGCCGCCATCATCCGCGATATCCTGTCCGACCCCGCCGCCCGCACTGCCACCTTTGGCGAAGACAATGGCCTCGTCCTGCCCTTCCCCGCAGCCGTCAAGACCGGCACGTCGAAGGCATTGCGAGATAATTGGTGCATCGGCTTTTCAGATCGCTACACCGTCGGCGTCTGGGTCGGCAATTTCGAAGGCGACCCGATGGTCGGCGTCTCCGGCACCACCGGCGCCGCCCCGGCCTGGCGCGCCATTATGCTCGCGCTTCACGGCACTCGCCCCGGCGGCAAATTCGCCCTGCCCCGCGGTGTGGAGCGGGGGCGCGTCGCCTTTATCCCCGCCGTGGAACCCGTCCGCGACGAACTGTTCATCACAGGCACCGCGCTGCGCTCAATCCGAATTGCCGACCCTGTCGCCGCCCGCCCACGCCTCATCACCCCCACCAATGGCGCGGTGATCGCACTTGACCCGGATATTCCCGCGCCGCGGCAGCGGGTGACGATCATTGCAACAGGCGCGCAATCCGGTGCGACGCTATCAATCGATCAGCGACCGCTGCCCACATCCCGCGACGGTGGCCGGCTGATGGCGCTCTGGGCACCAGTGCCGGGCGTTCATATCGTCACGCTGGCCAGCGACAACACCGCCTTCGACCGCCTGCAAATCACCGTCAGATAGACGCCTCGATCGCTTCCATCGCGTCATCGCTCAACCCGAAATGATGCCCGACTTCGTGCACCAGCACATGGCTGACCAGCGCCTCTAGGCTGTCCTCGCCCTCGCACCATTCCTCGAGCAGCGGACGGCGGTACAGGAAAATCATGTCGGGCACCGCCCCCGAAGGCTCATCGCCCTTCATCCCGACATGCCGGCCCCAGTAAAGCCCGAGAATGTCCCATGCACTTTCCAGTCCCATTTCGGCGATGACATCGGCGTCGGGAAAATCCTCGACGCGCAGCAGCACGCTGGCCAGGTGATCGCGGAACAGAGCGGGCAGCCGCTCGACGGCGGTCTGGGCGAGCGCTTCGATATCGGCGAGCGACGGCGGATGAGTTTGACGACTGGTCATCGGCGCGGGATATGGCACGCTACGCCCAAATGCGAGGATCGAAAATGACCGCCAAACTGACTGCCGCCGAAATCGCCGCCGCCCTGACCGGCGTTCCGGGCTGGACCCACAGGGGCGACGGCATCGAGCGCCAGTACAAGTTCGCCGACTTCGTCGCGGCCTTTGCCTTCATGACCCGCGTCGCCTTGCTGGCGGAAAAGGCCGACCATCACCCTGAATGGTCGAATGTCTACAACAAGGTCGATGTTCGCCTGACAACCCACGACGCCGGGGGCCTGTCGAAGCGCGACTTCGCCTTGGCGAAAGCGATCGATTCTTGACCTCGCCCCGCCGGGGAGAGGTCGAGAGACACGCCCCTTGGCGTGGCCCGGGAGAGGGGCGTTCCCTGAGGCAGCCAAGGCAGAAGCGTGGGCAAAGCCCACGCCGTCGGACGGGTTTGGCAGGTGAAGACCCCGCCGCCCCGCCGTCCGGGATTCGCCGAGGCGCGCTGCGGCACGCAGCGCGCCGGCTCAGCGCGGCGCCATCCGGATGGCGCCGTCGATCCGCACATCCTCGCCGTTGAAATAGGAATTGCGGCACATCTCCACCGCCAGCGACGCATATTCGGTCGGGTTGCCCAGCCGCTTGGGAAACGGCACCGAAGCCGAAAGCGCCGCCTTCACATTTTCCGGGGCACCTTGCAGCAGCGGCGTGTTGAAAATACCCGGCAGGATCGTGTTGACGCGAATACCCTCGCTCATCAGATCGCGCGCAATCGGCAGCGTCATCCCGACAACGCCGCCCTTCGACGCGCTGTACGCCGCCTGGCCCATCTGGCCGTCCTCCGCCGCCACCGACGCTGTATTGACGATGGCGCCGCGCTCACCGTCTTCCATCGGCTCCAATGTCAGCATCCCCGCCGCCGACTTGGCGATACAGCGGAACGTGCCGACCAGGTTGATCTGGATGATCATGTTGAAGGCATCAAGCGGGAAATGCTTGATTTCGCCCGTCTCGCGGCTGCGGCTGGCGGTTTTCGCCGCGTTGCCGGTGCCGGCGCAATTGATCAAAATGCGCTCCTGCCCGATCGCGGCGCGCGCCTTGGCAAAGCCCGCATCGACCGACTCCTCGTTGGTCACGTTGACGTTGCAGAACACGCCGCCAAGGTCCGCTGCGACCTTTTCACCCTTTTCGGCATTCATGTCGAAGATGGCGACCTTGACGCCTTCCGCCGCCAGCGCCCGCGCCGTGGCTTCGCCCAACCCCGATGCGCCACCGGTAACCACCGCCGAACAACCTGCAAGTTTCATCGTGTCTCTCCCTAAATCTGGGCTGCTTATGCAAAACCCGCAGGCCCCCGCGCAACTGGTTTAGAAAGCTAGGGGCTTTAACCTTCCGCCTCCGCCATCGCCAACGCCGCATTCCGGGCGGCTTTCGCCACCTGGCGCTCCCGCAGCGCCAGATAGATCGTCGTTGCCAGGATGATGCCGCCGCCAACAATGGTAAGCGCGTCGATCCGCTCGCCGAACAATACGATCCCCGCGCCCGCCACCAACCCGAAGCGCACGAAATCATAGGGCAGGATCGCCGATGCCTCAGCCAGCGAGAACGCCTTGCTCATCGACAATTGCCCGATGGCCGCCGCCACGCCGATGCCGCCGAGCAACGGCCAGACATGCACCGGCGGTGTCGTCCACACGAAGCTGGCGACGATCAGGCTCGGAATCGTCATCAAAATGAAGCTCCATGCCGCCACGGCGCGGCTGTCGTGCGACGCCACCAGCGCCCGGACGGCAATGAGCGAAAATGCCGTCGACACCGCCGAAATCAGCGCCGCCACCACGCCTGGCGTCATGGGCAAAGCGCCGGGCCGCACGACAATCAACATGCCGATAAAGCCGATGACCAGCGCCGCCACTCGCCGAAAGCGGATCTTTTCCCCCAGGAACACCACCGCGCCCACCACGGCGAACAACGGCGCTGTATAATTGATCGATAGCGCCGTCGCCAATGGCGCGTGCGCAACCGCGTAAAACGTCCCCATCGTCGCGATGAACCCCGACGTCGCCCGCCGCAAGTGACTGCCGATCTTGTCGAACCGCAACAGCCCCGGATTGCGCAGCAACATCGGCAGCAGGGCCAGCACACCGACGAAATTGCGGAAAAACACGATCTGAAAGGCGTGCAATTCGCGCGAGGCATAGCGGATCATCACCCACATCACCGCAAAGGCAGTGCAGGAAACGATCATCCAGAAGACGCCGCGGTTGGGAGCAGAGGTCACGATGATGCGGTTAGAGGCAAGTCGCGCCCACGCCAAGCGCTACCCCGATGTTCCATTTATGTTCCTGTTCTGCTATCCCGAGTCGATGGAGATCCTCCCCCTCCGCTGCCTGTATCTCGACCTCAACAGCTATTTCGCCAGTGTTGAGCAACAGCTTGACCCTGCCCTGCGCGGCAAGCCTGTCGTCGTGGCGCCGGTCGACAGCGATTCGACCAGCGCCATTGCCGCCAGCTACGAAGCCAAGGCCTTTGGCATCCGAACCGGGACCAAGATCCACGAGGCCCGCGCCCGCTGCCGTGACCTCATCGTCGTCGCCCCCGGCCACCGCAATTATGTCGCCTACCACCACCGCATCATCGCGGAAGTCGAGCGCCATGTCCCCGTCACCGCCGTCTGCTCGATCGACGAAGTGGCGTGCCGCCTGCTCAACAATGAGAACGGCATCGCCGCCGTGACGGCGCTGGCGGCGCGGATCAAGGCCGGGATCCGCGCCAATGTCGGGGAGTGCCTGACCTCGTCGATCGGCGTGGCGTCCAACCGCTTGCTGGCGAAAATGGCCGCCGACATGCAAAAGCCCGATGGCCTGACGATCCTGTTGCCCGAAACGCTAGCGGAACGATTGCGCACGCTGAAACTGTCCGATATCCCCGGCGTCGGCCGCAACATGGAGCGCCGGCTGGCCGCCGCCGGCATCGTCACCATGGACCGCCTGCTGGCGCTGGATGCCCGAGAGGCACGGCTGGTGTGGGGCAGCGTCTGGGGCGAACGGCTGCACTGGCTGCTGCAAGGCGCCGAAGTCGCCGACGTGCCGACCACCCAGCGCAGCATCGGCCACAGCCACGTCCTGGGCCCTGACAAGCGCACCCCCGACCGCGCCAGGGTGGTGGCACGGCGGCTCGCCGCCAAGGCCGCAACGCGCCTGCGCCGCGCCGGGCGCACCGCCGGCTGGCTGGGCCTTGCCGTCAAGGCCGAGGCGCCGCGCGGCGAAAGGCCGCCCAAATGGTCGGCGGGGATGCGCGTGCCACACGTCGCCGAAACGGTGACGTTGCTGTACGGCCTCGATGCGCTCTGGACACAGATGCTCGCCGATTTCGCGCCGCGGCGCTTTCTTCAAGTGTCGATCGTGCTGGCCGAACTCGGCGACGCCAGCGCGATTCAACTGGAATTGTTCGGCGCCAGCCTGGCCCCCGCCGATGCGGCGCGCCGGCTGGCACTGTCGGTCGCGATGGACAAGCTCAACGCTCGTTTCGGCCGCGACGCCGTCACCCTCGGCCACGACGCAGCCGGCGCTGCCCGCTCGCACGGCCCCCGCACCGCCTTCACCCGCGTCCCCGACCTGGCCGAGTTCCATGAGTAAACTTTCCTCCCCCCTTCACGGGGGAGGCGAGAGACGCGCTCTGGCGCGGCCCGGGTGGAGGTCATCCCAACCTCGAGACGGCGCCCCCCTAGTGCAGCTTCAGCTTTGGCCGCACCACTTGGTTCACATGCCCCACGACCATCAGCGAAACCCCCTTCAGCCAGCCGTGAATCGCCAGCAGATGCATCCGGTACAGCGACGTATAGACCAGCCGCGCCAGCCGTCCTTCAATGGCCATCCGCCCACCAACCAGATTGCCCATCAGGCTGCCAACGGTCGTATAGCGCGCCAAACTGACCAGCGACCCCTTGTCTTCATAGACAAAGTCCCGCATCGGCTTGCCATCGATCGCCGCGCGGATGTTGCGGTACACGGTCGCCGCCATCTGATGCGCCGATTGCGCCCGCGGCGGGATCGGTCGGCCATCGCCGCCGTCCGGCACATAAAAGGCGCAATCGCCAATGGCGAAAATTGCCGGGTCGCGCGTCGTTTGCAAAGTCGCCCGCACCACCAGCTGGTTGCCGCGACTGGTTTCCAGACCGCCGATCTCTTTCAGGAAATCGGCGCCCTTCACCCCCGCCGCCCACACCATGATGTCGGCCGGAATCACTTCGCCACTTTTGGTATGAATGGCCTCTGCCGTCGCCGAAACCACCTGCGTGCCGGCAAGCACGCGCACGCCCAGCGCTTCAAGTTCGGAATGTGCTGCCGCCGCCAGCTTTTCCGGCAGCGCCGGCAAGATGCGCGGCCCGGCTTCGATCAACGTGACTTGCAGGCGTTTCTCGTCAAACACCTCCAAGCCGTAAAATCCCAGCGCCGTCGCCGCCGAATACAACTCCGCTGACAGCTCGACACCGGTCGCACCGCCGCCCACGATCGCCACCCGCGCAAAGGCGTCCGCGCCGGGATCGGCGGTCATCTGCCGCGATACCCGCAGGCACTGGTTGAGCAACCGCCGACGAAAGCGGTCGGCATCGGCGCGGCTGTCGAGCGAAATCATGTGCTCGCGCACCCCCGGCGTGCCGAAATCGTTCGACACCGACCCCACCGCCATCACCAGATAGTCATAGCGGATCCGGTGCCGCCCGATGACTTCGCTGCCATCCTCATCGAGGATCGGCGCGACGATGATCTGCTTGGCGTCCCGATCGATCGCTTCCAGCGCGCCGTCGAAATAACGATACCCCCACCGAAAGGCATGGCCGCGATACCCGACCTCATCCAGATTGGCATCGAGCGACCCCGCCGCGACCTCGTGCAGCAACGGCTTCCAGATATGCGTCGCATTTCTGTCAACAAGGATGATGTCGAAATCCTGGGTGCTCAGATTTCCGCCCAGCTTGGTAACAAGCTCCAACCCGCCCGCCCCGCCGCCAACGACAACGATCTGGGTCTTCTTGCCGTCCGGTCTGATGCGAGCCATTATTCCCCCTGCCGTGCACCCTGATTAAGAACCGGCGGCAACACAACGTACCAAAAGCGGCTGCGCAAGGGAATGTCATGGACTCCAACAGACTGTTGCTCTTCGGCACTGTCCTGCTCGCCGTCCTGGCGTTCAACTTCTTGCCGACCTTCATCGCCTTTGCCCGCAACCACCCCGACCGCCGCCTGCTCGCCAGCCTGAACCTGCTGTCGCTACTATCCTTTCTGCTGTGGTTCGCCCTGCTCGCCTGGGCACTCGGCGGTCAGCGCAACGATGGCATCATCGGCCGCTTCGTCGGCAACCCCGGCAACCGCAAGCGGCTGTTCGCGCTCGTCGCCATTCTGGTCGGCATCGGCGTCTCGACAATTGCCTATGCGCTGATCACTCAGTAGAAAAATCGCTCCTCGACGATCTTGCCGTCCTTGACAGTGTACAAGGCAATCTCGTCCATTTTCAGCCGGTTGCCGCTCTCCTTCTGCGTCACATCCATCACCCAGCGCACGCTGAACTGGTCACCATTCACCCACGGCCCTGTCGTTTCGACACTGTGGATCTCATGCGCGCCGTTCCGCCAGACACCCTTGGCTTCCACCGCCGCCCTGCCGGCGATCCGCCCCATCGGGCCGTCCATCGCCTCGATGCTGACGATGCCATCCGCCCAATATTTCGGCCCGATGCCGTCCGCGTCACCGGCTTTGGCCATCGCGACCACGTCCGCTGCAACTTCTCGAATGTCCATAATGATTCTCCCTCGCATCGATAAGAACATATCAGGAACGGGGAGTTAAGAGGAATGACAATCCGCCGATCATCCATTATCGCCCCCGCATGACCAGGATCACACCCCAGATCGTCGCCGACCACGGCTTCACGCCGGCCGAATATGACCGCGTCGTGGCATTGATGGCCCGCGTCCCCAACCTGCTCGAACTCGGCATTTTCTCGGTGATGTGGTCCGAGCATTGCAGCTATAAATCCTCCAGAATCCACCTCGCCAAGCTGCCCACCACCGGCCCTCACGTCATCTGCGGCCCCGGTGAAAACGCCGGCGTTATCGATATCGGCGATGGTGACGCCGCCATCTTCAAGATGGAATCGCACAATCACCCCAGCTTCATCGAGCCCTACCAGGGCGCCGCCACCGGCGTCGGCGGCATATTGCGCGACGTCTTCACCATGGGCGCGCGCCCCATCGCCAACATGAACGCGCTGCGCTTCGGCGACATCGACGCGCCCAAAATGCGCCACTTGGTCAAGGGCGTCGTCGCCGGCATCGGTGGTTACGGCAATTGCGTCGGCGTCCCCACCGTCGGCGGCGAAACCAATTTCCACAAGGCCTACAACGGCAACATCATCGTCAATGCCATGACCGTCGGCGTCGCCAAGCAGGACAAGATTTTCTACTCTGCTGCTGCCGGCATCGGCAATCCGGTCGTCTACGTCGGCTCCAAGACCGGGCGCGACGGCATCCACGGCGCCACCATGGCCAGCGCGGAATTCGACGACGCCAGCGAAGACAAGCGCCCAACCGTCCAGGTCGGCGACCCGTTCACCGAAAAGCTGCTGATCGAAGCCTGCCTCGAACTGATGGCGTCGGACGCCATCGTCGCCATCCAGGACATGGGCGCCGCCGGCCTCACCTCCTCCAGCGTTGAAATGGCGTCAAAGGGCGGCGTCGGCCTGCGGCTCGATCTCGACAAGGTGCCGGTCCGCGAAACCCTTATGACGCCGTATGAAATGATGCTGAGCGAAAGCCAGGAGCGCATGTTGATGGTGCTCAAGCCCGGCCGCGAAGCGTTTGCCGAGGCGATCTTCCGCAAATGGGAACTCGATTTCGCGGTGATCGGCGAAGTTGTCGAAGGCGGCACGCTGCACCTGACCTTTCACGGTGAAACGGTCGCCGAAATCCCGCTGGCCCCGCTCGCTGACGCAGCCCCCAAATATGATCGCCCGTGGGTGCCGACGCCCAAGCGCGCCGAACTGACAGATGTCCCGGAAGCGCGCGACGTTAGCGCGGACCTGCTGACCCTGATGGCCTGCCCCGACCTCGCCTCGAAACGCTGGATCTGGGAGCAATATGACCACATGGTCGGCGCCGACACCATCCAGCGCCCCGGCGGCGACGCTGCCGTTGTCCGTGTTCACGGCACCCGCAAGGCGCTCGCCATCACGACCGATTGCACCCCGCGCTATTGTTTTGCCGACCCCGTTGAAGGCGGCAAGCAGGCCGTCGCCGAAGCGTGGCGCAACCTGATCGCCGTCGGCGCCAAACCGCTGGCGATCACCGATTGCATGAACTTTGGCGCCCCCACACGCCCGGAAATCATGGGGCAGTTCGTTGGCTGCATCGAAGGCATGGCGCAGGCGTGCCGGGCGCTCGACTTCCCCGTCGTCTCGGGCAACGTCAGCCTGTATAACGAAACCAACGGCGTCGGAATCCTGCCCACGCCCGCCATCGGCGGTGTCGGCCTCATCGCCGACTACGCCAAACAGATGACTCTGGCCTTCAAGGCCGGAGGCGAAGCCATCTGGCTGATCGGCACGCCAAGCGCCCATCTCGGCCAGTCGCTGTGGCTGCGCGAATGCCATGGCCGCGAGGACGGCCCACCGCCGCCGGTCGACCTCGCCGCCGAACGCGCCGCCGGCGATGCCATTGCGCAGCTTATCACTCAAGGCGCCGTCACCGCCGTCCATGACGTGTCGGGCGGCGGCATCCTCGTGGCGCTGGCCCGCATGGCGCTCGCCGGCGACATCGGCGCGGTGCTCGAACCCGATGTCGTTGCCACCGCCGCCGCAGCGTTCGGCGAAGGCCAGGGCCGCTACCTCGTCACCATCGCCGACGGTGCAGTGCCCGCCGACGCCCAGCGCATCGGCACCACCGGCGGGGATGCGCTTGCCGGCGTTCCTCTCCCGCAACTGCGCGCGGCAAACGAAGGCGCCCTGCCGGCAATGCTAAAGGGCAAACTCTGAAGCCATCGCTGATGTTGCCGATGGTTCCGTTCAACGGCCCCGTCTGGAGGCTTTTGCCACGGGCGCTTGCTCACACCCCTGAAGCGCCAGCAATGGGACCGCGCGGGCGATTTCACCATTCCGGGCAAGTCGCGGCCCATGCATCGCTCAGCGCCGAAGGAGCAAGCGTGGCGATTCAGCGCTATCTGCACGACGGCGCGCCGCGACTGCTAGTTCCGATGCGGCTTGATGCCCGATGCGTTGCAGACGCACGCGGCGAATCATCCGCCTCGATCGTCTGGCAGGACTTGACCGATAGCGGACAAGCATCACCAACCTGGATTATTTCCGACGCGGCGCGGCAGTCGGGTGCGCAGGCGATGCTCTACGCCTCGCGCTCTCGGCCCGAGCTGTCCCACGTAGTGGTGTTTCGGCCAGGCTGCCTGACCTATGTCGGCCCAACAACCAGCAACCCGTCGGATTGATGCCCAATCCCGCTATTCTTGAAGTCTGCGTAATCTTTCCCACATTCCGTTCACGGCATTTCGCCGCTGGAGACATGCGACCGTGATGGCCGCCACTTTTCCCGCCGCTCGCTTCCCGGCCTTCGATGCTGCCGCCGCGCGCCGCTACATCGGACGCGATCCGGCCGCAGCCCGCTTGCGCGTCGACATGCTCGAGCGCATTCTCGAACGCGCACTGGTCATCCCCGGCCTGAACCGCGGAATCGGCCTTGATGCCGTCATAGGCTTCGTCCCCGTCGTCGGAGACGTCATCGCCGGTGTCATGGGGCTGTATCTGGTCTGGGAAGCCCGCAACCTCGGTATGCCGAAGCGCACTTTGGCCCGCATGGTCTTCAACGTCGGCATCGACACCACGCTCGGCGCCGTCCCCATCGTCGGCGATGTCTTTGACTTGCTGTTCCGCTCGAACACCCGCAATCTGCGACTGGTCAAGCGTCACTTGGACAAGCACGTCTGACGCAATGCCGTTCCTGCTGGTCACAATACTGCTGTTTGCTATCGTCGCCATTGCCGTGGTGGTCCTCGCGGCGACGGGCGTGGTGCTGTTCGTGCGCAGGCGGCTGCTGTCGCTGGCGTTCGCGGTGCTTGGCGGGCTGGGCTTCAGCGCGCCGAAGCCGATCGCCAGCGTGCCCGCCTGCTCGGGCCCGCCAACGCCGAAATGAGCGTCCAGCGCCGCCACCTGACACGCCCGGCCCGAGGCGAGCCGTTCGCGCTCGGATGACGCCAGCGATCAGCGCGGCCGCACCCGCACCGGCACGGCATCCGGCGCACCGATATCGCCATCCTCGCACGCCGCCGGCTTGAGCGCCGTCGTCAGACACACCCGTAACTCGGTCAGCCACTGCTTGTTGTTGGTGCCGACGAACAGCGCCGCGCGCGGCAGGCCCGGGTTGGCGGCGATCATAGCGTCGCGCATCGCGCCGGCGGTCAGACCCTCGGCCGGCAGCTTCGACACGTCGGGCAGCGCGATCCGATCGGCGACCTTGCGCTCATCGCCGAAATACGCCGCTGCATCGGGCCAGTGGCAGGTGCCGTGCTTGGCCCATTCATGCTGCAAAAGGCTGGGCGATGGCGTCATGCAATAATTCGCCCGCACCGTCTCCGCGCTCAGCGGCGTCGGCGCCCGGCAGAATTGCGGATAGGTCTTGCCCACCCCGTCCGGCCACAGACCATGCACCTTGAAACCATACCCCGCGCGGCACCCCGGCGTGGCCGCCGAATCGGGCCGCTGACATTCCTCTGGCCACCAGTAATAGGCCAGAACCAGCTTAGTCACCGGCAGCAGCCGCTGCTCCTCCTGCGGCACCACCGGCGCTGGCATCAGGCCAGGCGGCACCACGCAGGGTTCCGCCGCGTTCACCGCGCTCCCACCAAGCAACAGCAGCGCCGCGATCATCTCACGCATAATCCAGCCCTATATCCGCCGCTGGAGCGCTCTGGGTGATGCGCCCGACGGAAATGAACGTCACACCCGTTTCGGCAATGGCGCGGATGGTCTGCAAATTGACGCCACCCGAAGCCTCGGTCGGCACCCGCCCGGCGATCAACGTCACGGCTTCGCGCAGCATCGCCGGCCCCATGTTGTCGAGAAGCAACCTGTCCGCGCCCGCCGCCAACGCCGGCGCAATCTGGTCGAGCGTATCGACTTCGACCACCACCCCGACCAACCCCGCCGCCTTCGCCGCGCGCACCGCCGCGTCAACGCCGCCGGCCACGGCGATATGATTGTCCTTGATCATCACCCCGTCATCGAGCCGCATCCGATGGTTCGTCGCCCCGCCCATCCGCGTCGCATATTTTTCCAGCACCCGCAGCCCCGGCAGCGTCTTGCGTGTATCGAGCAACACGGCTCCCGTCCCGGCAATCGCCTCGACATAGGCCCGCGTCAGCGTCGCAATCCCGGTCAGATGCTGCACGGTATTCAGCGCCGACCGCTCCGCTGTCAGCAGCGCCCGCGCATTGCCGGTAATCCGCATCAGGTCGGTGCCCGCCGGCACACTCGCGCCTTCCGATACCAAAATGTCGACCACACACGCCGCATCGAGCGCGCTAAAAAACGCTTCGGCGATGGCCAATCCGGCGACCGTCACCGCATTCCGGCTGTCCATCACCGCAGTCAGCACGGCATCCGCTGGAATCACCGCCGCCGACGTCCGGTCGCCGCCCTCGCCAATATCTTCGGACAGGGTTGCGCGCACGAACGCCGGCAAATCAAAATCTGGGGTCATCGGATCGTGGTAACGCCGCAGCAGCACACCGACAAGCATATCACCGGTGCCGCTGCCTTGGCGCTACGCCTTGATCGCCACCTTCGTCCCCGCCTTTACCGCCTTGGCCAAGGTTGCTGCATCCCAGTTGGTCAACCGCACACAGCCGTGGCTTGCGGTCTTGCCTATCATCCGCGGGTCTGGCGTGCCGTGGATGCCGTAGGTGTCGAGCGTCAGGTCTATCCAGGTCGATCCGACCGGGTTATTCGGGCCCGGCTTGATCGTCAGCTTGTCGGTCTTGCCACCTTTTGCCTTGAACGTCAGCCGGCTTGGGTCAAACGTGTAGTTCGGCGCCGGCGCCACCGCCCGGACGGCATAATTGCCAGTCGGCGCTGGCCGCTCACCACTGCCGACAGTTGCCGGATAAACCGCCACCACCTTGCCATCGGCGTCCATCGCGCGCAGCTGGTTCTTGCCCTTCTCGATCACCACCGACGCCACTGGCGGCAACGCCGATCGTG